>JAYTOQ010000822.1:0-14103 GCA_043747665.1 Polyangiaceae bacterium
AAATCTCGTGGGGACTGGAGTGCTGGCGCTCCTGTCGAACCCCGACCCGCTCGCGCGGCTCCGGCGCGAGCCAGAGCTCGTCGGCAGCGCAGTGGAGGAGCTGCTTCGCTTCGCCGGCCCTGCCGAGACAGCGACGGAGCGCTACGCGACACGTCGCCATCGGCGCGCTCGTCGCCCGCGCACCGCGGCTCCGGCTCCGGCTCCGGCTCCGGCTCCGCGTAGCTCCCGAGCAGCTGCGCTGGCGGCCGGGCTTCATCTTGCGCGGGCTGAAGTCCCTCCCTGTCTCCTTCTGAGCTCATCTCGCGCTGGCGCTCGCGCGCGGGCTGCATCAGAGTGGCAGGCCATGCGCGTCGCTTCCCTCCTTCCTTCCGCGACCGAGCTCGTTTGCATTCTCGGCCCCGACGCGCAGCGCGAGCTCGTCGGCGTTTCGCACGAGTGCGACTTCCCCGACGGCCTCGCCGGACTTCCGGTTCTCACCAAGGCGCGCCTTGCTCCGGTACGAACGAGCCGCGAAATCGATCGCGACGTGCGCGCGTTGATCGACGACGCGCTCGCGGTCTACGAGATCGAGATCGAACGCCTCGAGGCG
This sequence comes from Polyangiaceae bacterium, assembly GCA_043747665.1. Classification (GTDB taxonomy): domain Bacteria; phylum Myxococcota_A; class Polyangia; order Polyangiales; family Polyangiaceae; genus Labilithrix. Next base: position 590 of record JAYTOQ010000822.1, read on the forward strand.
GCACGCCCCGACGTCATCGTCACCCAGGATCTCTGTGACGTCTGCGCGGTATCGCTCGACGACGTCAACGCCGCCGTCGCTCGGCTCGCGCGCAAGGACGTCCGCATCGTCAACCTTCACCCCATGCGCCTCGCCGACGTCTGGGGAGACGTCCTCCGCGTGGCCGAAGCCCTGGGGCGCAGCGAAGCCGGCGCTCGCGTCGTCGCTACGCTCCGCGCACGGGTCGACGCCATCGCCGCACGCGCGCACGAGCTCACCGTCACGTCGCGACCGCGCGTCCTATCCATCGAGTGGATCGACCCGGTCATGATCGGCGGCCTGTGGATGCCCGAGCTCATCACGCTCGCCGGTGGCGAAGCGCTCGTGACCAAGGCAGGCGAGCACGCGCCCACCCTCGACCGCGCAGCGCTCGCTCAGCTCGACCCCGACATCGTCGTCGTGAAGCCGTGCGGATTCTCGCTCGGGCGCACGCTCGAGGAGCTGCCCGCGATCCGCGCGATGCTCCCGTGGGATCAGTGGCGCGCCGTCCGCGAAGGGCAGGTCTTCATCGCGGACGGCAACGCGTATTTCAACCGCCCGGGCCCACGCATCGTGGAATCGCTCGAGGTGCTCGCGGCCTGCACGCATCCCAGGGCGTTCCACGACCTCCGCGTCAAGCACGCCTCATCGGTGGTACGCGTCGACGCCGACCAGCGGCACCACGCGTTCGACGCTGGCCTCTGACCTCGTCAGCTCACCTCGATGACGATCTTTCCCCGTGCACGCCGCGACTCGAGCCGATCGAAGGCTCCCCGAATCGCTTCGAGCGAATGGCGCGAGTCGATGATCGTGCGGAGGCTGCCGTCGGCGAGCCACGCTCCGAGGAGCTCGAGGTCTCGACGGACCGCTCGCACGACGACGAGCCGCTCTTCTTGGGCTGATGCGCGGCTCGTCCAGTCACGAACCAACCTGCGGACGTTTGGCACGGTGCTGACGAAGGAGCCCCGCTGGCCGAGATGACGCCTTCGCCTGGCCGTCCTTCGCCTGACGAAGCGCCGCGTCGACCTCCGTCGGGTCGAGCCGTGCGAGGAGCTGGCCTTTCTTCACCGTGGCTCCTTCCTCGACGAGCACTGCGGCGACGACGCCGCCGACCTTGAAGGAGAGGTCGACCTCGCTCTTCAAGCGAAGCACGCCCGTGCCGCGGACCGGTCGTGCGACCGGCCCGCGGGTCACGTCCGCGAGCCGCACCGCCACGGCAGGCTCCGCGGCGACCGCGCCGGGTGCGAGCTCCGCGGCCGAGGCCTCCGGCGTGGCGGCCTTGCACGCGGGCAGCGTCGCCGCGATGCCAAGGACGAGAGCCGTCGTGATCGAGCGAGCTTCGAGGATTGTGGGGATCACGATCGTGCCTCCGCTAGACAGTGTCCAATTCGAAGTAGACACTGTCAAGGTCGATGCTGGACGCTGTCTAGGCGTTGCGTGAAATCGGCTCTCCACTCCGCCGGGCCTGTAGACTCGTGGCCGATGGTCGCCCCCGCCCGTACGCGCCCGCGGAAGCGCGCCACCGCCGATGGCGATGACGTCCGTGCGCGCGTCCTCGCCGCTACCGTCGCCCTGATCGACAAGGTCGGTCTTTCCGGGGTCAGCATGCGTGAGGTCGCGCGCGCCGCCGGCGTGAGCCACCAGGCGCCGTACCATTACTTCCCGGATCGCGAGGGCATCTTTGCGGCGCTCTGTGAAGAGGGTTTCAAGATTCTCGCATTGCGTCTCGAGCGGACCCTCGTGATGTCGGTGCCGGCCGTCGATCGCTTCGTGAACGCGGGGCAGATTTACGTGGAGTTCGCGTTCGACCACTCCGCGCTGTTCAGGATGATGTTCCGCCCCGATCTCGTGACCATGGAGCGGTTTCCCGAGGTGAAAGCTTGCGGCGATAGGGCCTTCCAGACGTTGCCGGCGCTCGTTCAGGCCTGCATCGCCGAGGGCTTGCCCGCGGACCCTTCGCTGGAGGCGCTCATCGTGCTCGCGTGGTCGATTCCGCACGGCCTCGCGTGTCTGCTGCTCGACGGGCCGCTCGCGAAGACCTTTCCCGACGTGCTGGCGAAGCGCGAGGAGCTCACCCGTGACGTGATGCACGCGATGCGCAATCTGCTCCTTTCGCGCTCGGAGCCCTCGGAGCCGCCACCTTCCGCGAAGGCGCAGAAGCTCACGAAGCCGAAGCGCGGCAAGCCCCCCCGTGACCTCTCCGAGCAGGCGCGCTAACGCTGTCACCCATGATGAATCGAGACAGTCCGGTCTGGCTAATCAGCGGCTGCTCCACCGGCTTCGGCCGTGAGCTTGCGAAGCTCGTCCTCGCTCGCGGATGACGCGCCGTGGTCACCGCGCGCGACGTCTCGACGGTGAATGATCTCGCCGAGCGCGCGCTCGTACTTTCGCTCGACGTCACCAAGCCCGCGCAGATCGCCGACGTCCTCGCGCGCAGCCAGGAGAAATTCGGGGCTCTCCGAGTCTCTCGCCATCGAGGTCGAGCCGCTCGGGATCCACGTGCTGGTAGTCGAGCCCCGGTCCCTTCCGCACCAACTGAGTCGGCGCATCGATGAAGCGCTCGACCACCGGGCCATCTTGGGCGGCGTCGCGCGAGTCAGCAGAGCGTCTTGAATGGATGCATGCTCGCGGCCACGAGCTGACTTCCCTTATCATCCGTGAGCAACACGAGATGCACGCCGCGGGCGCGCGCGAGCTTCTTCACGAGCGCCAGGCCACCGCCGCGCAGCTTGATGACGGCGAGCTGGCGCTGGCTCATGGTGCTCGCGCCTGAGACGACCGCGTCGAGCCATGCGGTGGCCCACGCCTCGGCGTCATTGGTCGTCGATACTTTCGCAGCACGCGAGCGCGCGGTCTTCATGACGCGTTGATAGCCCTAGCGCTTCTTCTTCTTCTTGCGTGGGATGAACGCCGGGAACGGACGCTTCACGGGCTGCGGCGGCGACGGGTTCTCGGCGCGCTCGCGCTCGTCTGCGAGCTTCGCGCCCGGGGAATTGGCGAGGGCTTCGGCCGCCGCGGCTTCGGCCGCGAGCTTCGTCTTGTCGACCGGGATCGGCTCGCACAGGACGCCGTGGGTGAAGAGGTAGCGCACGAGCTCGGGCGCGAGCTGGATGTCGTGCTTCTCGTCGAGGCGCGCGAGGTTCTCGTCGAGGGTCTCGTTGGCGCGGAAGAGACCGAGCGTCTCGAACAGATCCTTGTCGAGAGAGAAGGCGTCGTACGGGTTGTAGCTGGTGACGACGACGTTGGCGCCGGCCTCGCGCCTTCTCAGGTTGCTCGGCCTGATGAGGTGCTTGGGGAGCTCGGGATCGTTGATCTGGTCGTACTTCGCTTCCATGCGCGCGAGCATGCCGCGTCCGTCCGGCGCGTCGTCGACGAAGCGTTCGAAGTCCGCCTTCGGCAGGGCCATCACGCGCTTGTAACAGAGGATGTAGAACTCCTCTTCGCGTCCGACCCATCCGCCCCAGTAACTGAAGTAGTCGGCGGTACTGGGGCCGCGATCCTCCAAGTCCTCCGTCGTGATGGCGCCCTTCGCGACGTTCGGCTCGGAGACCTTGCGATCGACGACCGACGCCGCGAACTGCGCGAGCGCGCGCTCGGTGTGGAAGAGATACGCCTTCAACGTGTCCCAGAACTCGAAGCTCGGCTTTCCCGCTTCGTACTTGCAGAAGTACGTCGAGCAGACTGCTTCGCGATACTTCCACACCGTGCAGCGTCCGCCGTTCTCGGCGTCGAAGTACGGGCACATCATGGTCCGCGTGCGCCCGAAGAAGCCGTGACCGCGCGCTGCGCCGTAGAGGAGGCTGTACTTTCGCGGGGGCGCAAGGAACTGCGGGGTCACGCCGATGCGCGACGTGATCTTCTCGCGTAGCCGGCGGCGGCCCTCGGCGAGATCCTCACTCGTGTCGGCGAGGATGGCGCCGACCAGGTAGTTCGGGAGGCTCGGGTGATAGGTGCAGCACTTCACGTCGGGATGGAAGTAGTCCATCGCGACGGGCGCGTTCTGACCGTGGTCGCACATGGCGCACGTGTCACAGGTGGCGCGCGTCTCGACCACCTCGGGGCGGTCGAAGAAGTCCGGAAACAGGTGCTCGTAGACCGGATTGAGCTTCTTGCGAAGCGTGATGAGACCGTCGGCCATGGCTATGCGACTGCAATAGCAGATGGTTCCGCAGAAACCGAGCAGACCTGTCGCCAGCGAAGGACCGCCAGCGTTACGATCGCCTCAATGCCCTCTCGTCGCGCCGATCGTCTGCTGCGAGACCTCGTATTCGCATCGACCGCCTGCATCGCGCTGTCGATGCTCGCCGTCCACTGCGGTTCGAGCGAGGCGTCCGCCGAGTTCCCGGGCGGCGTGGGCGGCGGCGACGGCGGTAGCGGCGACGGCGATCCCAACGGCGGCTTCGGCGACTGTGACGGTGCCGCCTGCTCCAACCTCGACGCTGCGCCTCCTGCTCCGACGTGCGGCGACGGTCTAGTGGAACTCGGGGAGGGATGCGACGACGGCAATGCGAGCTCCGGCGACGGATGCAGCGCGGCCTGCAACGTCGAGCCCGGCTGGGTATGTCCGACGGCAGGGCTCCGCTGTCAGGCCGCGAAGTGCGGCGACGGTATCGTCGCCGGCGTCGAGGAGTGCGACTACGCGGCGGGCGCGCCGGTCACCGGTTGCTCGCCCACCACGTGCCGCATCGACGCCGGCTTCGACTGCAACCCTGCGACGCTCACCTGCAACGCGGTGGTCTGCGGCGACGGCAAAGTCCAGCGCGGCGAGAACTGCGAGGACGGCAACGCCCTCCCGTTCGACGGCTGCTTCAAGTGCCGGAAGGAGCCCTCGTGCACCAACGGCATCTGCAAGGCTTCATGTGGCGACGGACAGCGCTTCGCGAGCGAGGCCTGCGACGACGGCAACACGCGCGACGGTGACGGATGCTCGGCGACCTGCGCGGTCGAGACCGGGTTCACGTGCACGGACGTCGTCGCCGCGCCGCCGACCGTGATCGATCAGCCGATCCTGGTCCGCGACTTCATCGGCGTCGGACGCGAAGCCGGAGGCTCGACGGGACACCTCGACTTCAATGGCCTCGGCGGCAGCGGGATCTTGAACATCACGGAGACCATGCTCAACGTGCTCGGCAAGCCGGCGCTGAACTGTCCCGGTGGTGACTGCAACCAGAACCCCGGTCACCTCGTCGTCAACGGTCGCGGGCCCACCATCACGACCGCTGCGAATTTCGCCCAGTGGTACACGAACGTCGCCGGCATCAACATCACGTCGTCCGTCACGGTGCCCCTCACGCGCGACGCCGTGAAGGGCACCTACAGCTGGGACAGCGCGGATCCCACGGTCAACGGCGGCAAGAGCTACTTCGATCCCATCAACACCGGCGGCTGGGTAGCTCTCGGCAAGGAGACGCTCGCGCCGTGCGGACCAGCTCCGGGGAACGCGCCCGACCGCAACGTTTCGTTCACGTCCGAGACGCACTTCTGGTTCGAGTACCAAGGCGGGGAGCATTTCGATTTCGCCGGTGACGACGACACGTGGATCTTCGTCAACCGGACGCTCACCGTCGATCTCGGCGGTCTTCACGTGCCGCGGCACGGCTCGTTCGATCTCGATGCGGACACCGACGGCGCAGGGCCGGACACCGCGGACGGCAAGGCGACGTTTGCGGCGCTCGACATGCCTGGCGCGCCGACCGGCGTCATCAACCTCGGGCTCGTGAAGGGCGGCATCTACGAGGTGGTGATGTTCCAGGCCGAGCGCAACCAGTGCGGCTCGAACTTCAAGGTGACGCTGAAGGACTTCAACAAGCCGAAGTCGACCTGCGCGTCGAAATGCGGCGACGGCATCGTGGCGAGCGACGAGGTCTGCGACGACGGCAAGAACGACGGCAGCTACGGCGGCTGTCAGCCGGGCTGCAAGGCGCGCGGCCCGTTCTGCGGCGATGGGAAGCTCGACCCCACGGAGACGTGCGACGAGGGCGCGACAAACGGTACGCCGACCAGCGGCTGCTCCGGTAACTGCACACTACACACGATCAAGTAGCGCCGCGCATCTGCGGTTCTTCGCTGATCTACGGCGGGGCGGAGGCGAGGCCGCCGATGCGCCGGGGCTCGGCGGCGCCGATCCATTCGAGGCCCTCGCGGCCGACGGCAGGAGCGTCGGCGAGGTGGCCGCGCTCTTTGAGCTTGTAGCCCATCGCCTCGAGGCGCTTCTGCGTCGGTTCGGAGAGGCCGTCCCTCTCGTATGCGACCTCGTCCGGGAGGTGCTGCATGTGGAAGCGTGGGGCGGCGACCGCGGTGCCGACCCCGAGCCGGAAGTCGATGACGTTCGACATCTCCTGGAACACCGCCGTGATGATGGTCGGTCCCCCCGCGGCGCCCGCCACGAGCAGCACCTTGCCGTCCGGGCCCGTCACGATGGTGGGCGCCATCGACGACAGCATGCGCTTGCCGGGCGCGATGGCGTTCGCTTCGCCCTGGACGAGGCCGAAGCTGTTGGCCGTGCCGGGCACCGCCGCGAAGTCGTCCATCTCGTTGTTGAGGACGAACCCGCCGCCCTTCACCGTCACGCCCGAGCCGTACCACCAGTTGATGGTGGTGGTCATCGCGACGGTGTCGCCCGCGGCATCGACGACCGAGAAGTGCGTGGTGTGCGGGCCGCTGGCGCTCGCGGGACCGGCAGCGGCGATCTCCGAGGACGGCGTCGCGTGATCGGGCGCAATGGTGGCGCGCTGGTCCTTCGCCCACTTGTCCGAGAGCAGCTCGGCGAGCGGCATCTTCACGAGATCGGGATCGCCGAGCTTCGCATTGCGCGCGGCATAGGCGCGGCGCATGGCCTCGAAGACGTAGTGCAGCTCCTCGGGTGACTGGAAGCCCATCTTGCCCAGCTCGTAGCCCTCGAGGATGTGACAGATCATCGCCAGCGTGACGCCGCCGGACGAGGGCGGCGGCATCGACGTGATCTTGTGACCGCGATACGTGGTCTCGATCGGCGTGCGCCACTTGGCCTGGTACTTCTTGAGATCGTCGAGCGTGATCAGACCTCCGTCGGCCTTCATCTGCGCGACGATGGCCTCGGCGGTCGGCCCTTCATAGAAGCCCTTCGGTCCCTTCTCGATGCGCCTCAGCACCGCCGCCAGCTCGGGGTTCTTGAACGTCGCGCCCTTCGCGAGGGGCACGCCACCAGGGAAAAATAGGGCTGCCGAGACGGGGTGCTTGAGGAGGCGCTTGCCCGCCATCTCCATGGTGGAGAGGAACGCGTCGTCGATCGCGAAGCCGTTCTCGGCGATCGCGATGGCGGGCGCGAGCAGCTCAGCCCACGTCTTCTTCTTGGAACCGAGCTTCTGGTGCAGCTCCCACAGGCCGGCGACGCTGCCGGGCACGCCGACCGACTTGATGCCTTCGCGGGCCTCGGGCTTCGGCTTGCCGTCGGCGTTCAGGTACATGTCGCGCGTGGCGCCGGCGGGCGCCGTCTCGCGGAAATCGAGCGCCTTCGCCTGACCGCCGATGCGCGCGACCGCGAAGCCGCCGCCGCCGACGTTGCCCGCCGTGGGATACGCAACGGCGAGCGCGAAGGCCGTGGCCACCGCGGCGTCCGCAGCGTTGCCGCCCGAAGCGAGGACGTCGCGCCCTACGTTCGATGCGATGGCGTTGTCGCTCACGACCATGCCCTTCGTCGAGCGCACGGTGACCGGGCTCGAATAGGGCCATTCTCCACGCGCGCCCGCATCGGCGCTGGCTGCGGCGCCGGCATCCACGACCGACACCGGCGCGCGGGGCGCGACCGTGACCGGCGGCGGACCGGGCGGCGGCGGAGCGGGCCGGCTCGCCTCCGGTGCTCCACAGGAGGCGGCGACGCAGAGACCGAGCAAGACGATGGCGGACGAGAAAGTCTTCGGGGAGCGCATGGCGGGCGGCAGAGTACCCTCGTGCCCCGCGATGCGTCCCGGGCTTGTGCCGAGCTGGCGCTAGCGCGCTGTCACAAGTAGCGCCACGCCGGCTCGAAGGGCCATGAAACCACGACGTTTCGCGTGTGTAGCTCAGGCACGGCGTTTGCGAAGGAGCGTTCCGTCGCGCATCGATGCGCCCTTACCGGAGATGACCCACGTGAACACCACCACCACCGCCTTCGTCGCCATCCTTGCTCTCGCCACCTCGGCGGTCGCGTGCAGCTCCTCGTCCGAAAGCCGTGACGAGGTCGATACCTCGACGGCGCTCTCGAGCCTGCGCACCCCGACGGGTAGCTTCTCCGAGGCGACGGCCGGCAAGGCGCTCGGTGGCTATCGCGCGCGCCGCGCTGACAGCGCGCGTGTCTCTGCGCCGGGCGCCAGCATCGGCAGCGCGAGCGCCGGCACGAAGACCGCGTCGATCCGTCTCCTCGACAAGGCATCGGCGAGCTGCGGCGGCGGCCAATCGTGTGCGTGCCCCAACGGCGGCTCGCTCAGCTACGCGGCTGAGTCGAACGCGGACGGCGCGGCGATCAAGGTGTCGTTCAACGCCTGCGGCTTCGAGGACGGCTGGGGCTTCGATGGCAAGGCGGTGCTCCTCGCGAGCAAGAAGAGCCTGCTCGGCACGCCCGCTGCGCCCGCTGCGCCCGCTGCGACGGACGGCACGAGCGCGTCGGCGGATACGGCGGACACGACGGGCACGGGCGCGGCGGGCACGTCGTTCGGCAGCGAGTACGTCTCGATCCTGGTCGCGGCCAAGGGCGTCGCGTCGAACGGCGGAAACCGGCTGGAGCTCGAGTTCGCGCTCGTCGCCGAGGCGCACTACGCATTCCTCGCCGTGCAAGTCGCGGACGGCAAGGTCGTCATCGGCGTGAGCGACGACGGCCGCGCCATCGTGAAGTCGAAGGAAGGCACGTGGAGCTGCACCACCTCGGCCAGCTCGTGGACGTGCACCTCCGACACGGGCAAGTCGATGACCGTCACCGAAGACTCCTGATCACACGCGGAGCTTCTCAGTATTTTTCGGGGACGAAGTGCTGGTCGGATTCGACCGGGCGCGTGTAGCGCTTGCCCTTGGGGAGGCGCGGGAGCTTGATCGGCTTCGGGGTCAGGTCCTTGTAAGGGACACACGAGAGGAGGTGCGCGATGCAGTTGAGGCGCGCCTTCTTCTTCTCGTCCGCCGGCACCACCCACCAGCGCGATTCGCTGGTGTCGGTCTTGGCGAACATCTCGTCCTTGGCCTTCGAGTATTCGACCCAGCGCGCGCGCGACTCGAGGTCCATCGGGCTCAGCTTCCAGCGCTTCTCCGGGTTCTCCATCCGGTCCTTGAAGCGCTTCTCCTGCTCGTCGTCGCCCACCGAGAACCAGTACTTGATGAGGATGATCCCCGACCGGATCAGCATGCGCTCGACCTCCGGCGCGGCGCGGAAGAACTCCTCGAGCTCCTCATCCGTGCAGAAGCCCATGACGCGCTCGACGCCGGCGCGGTTGTACCAGCTGCGATCGAAGAGGCAGATCTCACCGGCAGCAGGCAGCTCCGCGACGTAGCGCTGGAAGTACCACTGCGTCTTCTCGGTGCTGGTCGGCGTCGCGAGCGCGACGACGCGACACACGCGCGGGTTGAGGCAACCCGAGATTCGCTTGATGACGCCGCCCTTGCCGGCCGCATCGCGCCCCTCGAAGAGCACGACGACGCGCAGGCCCTTCACGCGGACCCACTCCTGGAGCTTCACGAGCTCCTTTTGCATCCGTTCGAGCTCCGACTCGTACTTCTTCTTGGTGAGCCGATTCGGATCGAAGTCGTCGCGCTGGTCGTGACGCTTGTCGCCCTTCGCGTCCGTCTTGCCCGTCTTTTTCGCCATGCCCGGTTACTGTCGCACTACCCGCGGCGGAGCGACATGCGATCGGGTGCCTTAGCGCGTAGTCCAGCTGATTTCGCGGGCCGTGACAGGCCCGACCGCGATCTGCGCGAAGCTCTCGGGCACCTTTTCCACGGTCGCGGAGATCGGCCTGTTGCGCGCCATGACCTCCGCGTAGCGCTGGGGAAAGACCGGCACGCGGTCCGGCTCGGCGAGGCCGAGCGGCACGAGGGTGCGCCCCGACGCATCGTATTTGTCGGTGGCTCCGAGCGTGTGCATCAGCTCGTGCGCGACGACGACGAGCGGAAGATGCGCGCCCTCGGCATCGGTGTCGAGCTCCACCTCGACGATGCCGATGCGTCCGCCTTGCTGGCTGCGGCCCTCCGCGAGCGTCACCTCGGCCTGGCGCGGCCTTCGCAGCGAGACGTAGATGCGTACGTCGTAGAGCGACGCGTCGAGGCCGGCGCGCTTGTCGACGTCGCTGACGTACGAGTCCAGCGCGTAGGCGTACATCGCGAGATCGACGGGACCGTCGCTTGCCGGAGCCGGCGGAGGTGCGGTCCCGTCGACGGGGTCCTTCAGCTCGAACCGAAACGGATGCGGCGCTCCCGGTCGATAGCGCGCGAGCTCCGCGGAGAGACGCTCCTCGAGCGCGGGCAGCTGCTTTCGTAGCGCGGCGACTGCGACGTCGTCGATCGGCTCGAGACGCACGAGCAGGATCGCCACGGTCAGCGTGTGGTCCCATGCGTTGCGCGCGCGTCGACTGCGCACGTCGCGCCACCCCCACAAGAGGACGCCCGCGAGGATGGCGAGCAAGACGCCGACGCGAACGTAGAAGAACCGTCGCGAGCGAGGCTTCTTCGGGGCCTCTGGGGCGCTGTGGTCGGGCGTGCTCACGAGCACCCTCGACGCTATCGACCGGCGGGCCGATCTCCAATCCCCATGGACCCGCGAGGCGCCCGCCTCTTGGGCCGCGAACCGGAAGCTGGCATGAAAATCACCGAGATGGCGTGAAGCAGCGGCGGTCGTCATGGTCGCGAGCCTCGGTGCAGCATCGGCGTCTGCGCAGAGCGCGACGAGCGCGTACATCGATGAGCGCGTGCATCGACGAGAGCGTGCATCGACGAGGTCAGCCGCTCGCCGGGTCCTGCTTGTAGAACGCGGCGAGCTCCGCGTAGAGCGCGGGATGTCTGCTCTTCAGGGCTCCGGGCTTCTCGAAGAACATCTCGGTGACCACCGCGAAGAACTCCGGCGGGCTCGTCGCGCCGTAGGCGTCGATGTCGCTGCCGCGGCCGCGATGGAGCTTGTCGGAAAGCTCCGCAAACTCCTCGCCGAGGACCCGCGCCCACGACGCATAGCGCGCGCGCGAGCCCAGATGGGGAGCGCCGTCCACTGCGCCGTCGCTCGCGTCGAGCTGGTGGGCGAACTCGTGGAGCACGACGTTGTCGCCGCCGAGGTGCCTCGCGCTGCGGAGGACGTGGTCCCACGCCAGCACCACGGTCCCGCGCGTCCAGGACTCGCCGAGGCGCGCCTCGTCCGACTCGATGACGACCATGCCTTCGCGCTTCGTGCTCGGCGCGCGGTACGCCGACGGATAGACGAGGATCGAGTCGAGGCCTGGATACACGTCGGCCACGTCGAGGTGCAGGACGAGGAGACATGCGTGTGCGGCGATGGTGACCTTGATCTCGTCGTTCATCACGAGGCCGCCGCAGCCCTCGAAGCTCTTCTCGGCGATGAAGATCTGGACGAGGCCTTCGAGCGTCTTCCGCTCGTCGGGCGTGAGCTTTGCGACGTAGGCGACGTCGCGCTCGAGGACCTGACGCCACTCCTCGGGAAACGGCTCGGCGACGATCGTGGTGTGTTTCCGGCGCTTCCAGAAATCGAACATGGTCGATTCAGAGCGACAGGCGCGCCTCGATCGCGCTTGCCGGCATGGCGCCGCTCAGGCGATCGGTCTCGCTCCCGCCCCTGAACACGATCATCGTGGGGATGCTCTGGATGCCGAAGCGCTCGGCCACCTCCGGCAGCGCATCGGTGTCGACCTTGGCCACGATCACCTCCCCGGCGCGGCGCGCGGAGATCTTCTCGAGCTCAGGCGCGACGGTGCGACACGGCCCGCACCATGCCGCCCAGAAGTCGACGAGCACCGGACCTGGCGCGTCACGGAGGAGCTCGTCGAAGTCGCCCTTGCTTGCGATCGCCACGGGATGGGCGAGGGGAAGAAGCGGCGTCTTGCAGCTCGCGCACCTGGCCTTGTCGCGGAGGCGAGCGGCTGGCAGTCGGTTCGCTTTCGAGCACTTCGAGCACGGGACAATCATGAGGAGGACCTCGGGCTGCTCAAGGTGAGGCCGCGCGCGCCTGCGTCAAGCGCCGGCGTCGTCCCCGGCGATCCACGACAGAGCTCCGACGACCAGCGCTGCGACCATGTGCTGCGGTCCGCCGAGGAAGCTCTCGTCCTTCGTCTTCGTCTGGGCGGCGAGCACGGCGCTCAGGTCCTCCTCGGCGCGGAGCTGGGCGCCGTCGACCGCCGCCTTGGCGCCCGAGATCGAGCCGTCGCCGAGGACGCCGTGCTCCGCGAAGAGCCCGGTCGCCTCGCCCAGCATGTCGTGCGAGGGAGGCGAGGGGATGCGGCCGAGCGCCCATAGGAACGCGAGACCGCCGATGACGCGGCGTTCGATCTGATCGCACTCCTCGTCGGTGAGCTTGTCCATGGGGCGGTCGAGGAGGGCGCGCTCGTCGGGGAGGAGCGTCTCCTCGATCCCGAGCTGCCCGAGCCGCGAGATCCACGCGCGGCGCACGGCGTCGCGCTCCTCGACGGGGTCCTCCTCGTCGAGCTCGAGGCCCAATCGCTGGAGAAGGAGCTCGATGCACAAGCACCGCTTCGCGACGTCCGATGCGCTTCTCGCTGCCATGCCCGGCTTGGTAGCTTAGTCCGCGCGGCGCGGAAAGCGCTCGCGGCGCTATCCTCCTCTCTGATGCGCGTCCTCCTCTTCATGATCGCGGTCGCGCTCACCGCGTGCGCCCCCGATCACGCGGCGTCGCCGGTCTCGTCCGCGCCTGCGTCCGCGTGGCTCTGCCGTCCCGATCTCCCCACCGATCCTTGTCGCTCCGCCGACCTCACCGCGACCGAGCTCCGACCGGACGGCTCCCGGGTGCGCGTTTCCCACCGCGCCGCCGAGCACCCTGCCGTCGACTGCTTCTACGTCTATCCCACCGTCGATCTCGAGCTCGTCCCCGGCAACCACGAGGACCTCGCCGACGTCCGCAAGGTGAAGGCGACCAGCATCGCGCAAGCAGCGCGCTTCACCGAGGCGTGCGCGCTCTGGGTGCCGCTCTATCGCCAGGTCACGATCGGCACGTACCTCCAGTCGAACCTGACGCTCGAGCACGGCCTCGCGTTGGCGTTCACCGACATCGAGCGCGCCTTCGCCGAGTATCTCGCGCACGCCGACCGCTCGCGGAGGATCGTGCTCGTCGGTCACTCGCAAGGCGCCGAGATGGTGGTGCGGCTCCTGCGGCGCTTCTTCGATGACGACCCGGCCATGCGCGCACGCCTCCTCCTCGCGATGCCCATCGGCGGCGAGGTCGACGTCCTCGCCGGCGACACGCGTGGCGGCACCGTGAAGAACATCCCGGCCTGCACGCGCGCCGACGAGATCGGGTGCATCGTTGCATACCGCACGTATGC
>JAYTOQ010000823.1:0-2546 GCA_043747665.1 Polyangiaceae bacterium
ACGCTCTACCCCGCGAGCATCCTCTACGCGGTCGTATACGCGCCGCTCGGTCTTCTCGGCATCAAGCTCTCGGGGCTGCTCATCGCGGCGGCGTGGATGTTCCTGGTCGCGCGGGCGATCGTTCGCTCCGCGCCGGATCGCTCGACGAAGGTCGCGCGCCTCGCCTTCATCGCAGCGCTGCACGGGTTCGGTGTGCTCCCGTTCGTCCTCACGTCCGCGCGGCCCGAGGTGCTGCTGGTGCTGTGCGTCGTTGCTTGTTGCGGTCTCGCGCTCGACGACCGCGCGCTGGGCGGGAGGTCGATGGGCGGGCGCGCGGTGCGCGGTGCGCGCGTTCGTGTTCTGCATCCTCACGTCGGTCTTCTTCTTCGCGCATCCCAAGGCGCTTCTCTTCACGCCGTTCGTCCTGGTCTGCGCGGCGTTCGCTTTTCCGTGGAGGCGTACTCGGCTGCTCGCGCTGGTGGCGCCGCTGGTGCTGCTGACCGCCGCTCAGGTCTACGCCGACACGAGAGGGATCGGTGCTTGCACCCATGCGCCCAACGTCCAGCGCAGCTTGGCGGACCAGATGCTCGACCCGGCGCAGCTCGCGGTGGATCCTGGACGCTTGCTCGCCAGAGGGCTCCACAACGTCGTCGCGACGCCCGGGCGCATCTCCGACGCCATCTTGCTGCGCGACAGCTACCCGAGCGGCTGGCTGCCGGCGACGGGCGGGAGAGCGCTCGGCAGGGGCGCTGCGCTCGTGAACGGCATCACCAACGTGGTGATCGCCGTCTACCTTTGCTGTGTCCCGGCTCTGATCGTGCTTGCCGTTCGCGAGAAGCGCACGAAGGCGGAGCGAAGGTGCCTGACCCTGGCAATCATGCTGGCCATCGCCCTCGGCGCGAACGTGTTTCTCTACAACTGGTGGAACTACTACAATAGCGGTCTCTTGCTGCCCGCGCTGAGCGTCGTCGGCTTGCTCGCGTTGCGCGCGGGTGCAGCGCGCGCGCTCCGACGCCCGCTGCAGTCGTTCCCACGCCTCTGACGCCTTCATGCTCTCGACGTTCTATGCGTTCGCCGCGCTCAGCATGGTCGTGACGCTTCGCCAGCTTGGTCCGACGCTGGTCGCGACTGCGCGCGTCGAGGGCACGGTGTTGCCTGGTCAGCCGGCGTCGGTGCCGGTGTTTCGCTACGCGGCAGAGAGGACGAAGATCCGCAACCTCGCGACGACCTGCGGTGTCGACGTCGAAAGACCACGACGTCTCGTCATCGACGACGCCACGTATTACGCGTTCGAGGCCATCCACGAGCCGCTTCACATCCTCTACATCACGGACGTGGCGATGTGGGGAGCGGACATGCGCGGCGAGGCCATACGGCAGTTCCTTCGTGAACAAGGGGCCACGGGGATCGTCGCGCGCTGCGAGTTCTATCCGACGGCGCTGTGGCGCTACGCCAAGCGCGAAAACGGATACTGCTGCATCGGCGGCGCCGATCTGTGAGTGGAGAAGCCAGGCTCGGAAGGCCGCTGTCGGTGCTCTTCGCGGCCGCCGCGCTCAGCATGGTCCTGACGCTTCGCCAGCTGGGCCCAGCGCGCACCGCGAGATCACGGGTCCAGCGCCGACGTCAGGCTGCACGTGCGCGCCACGTCGACGTGAAAGCCCGAGTACGAGATCGCGCCGAGCGCGGTGTTGTCCGGGTCCGTGAGGACCAGCGTGTACTCGCCCGCGTCGCCCGCGAACGTCGTCTCGACCGTCTGCGATGCGCTCTTGCCAGCCGCGAGCGAGAACGGAAGCGACGTTCCCTTCACGACACCACCGAGCGTGATCGTGAGCTTCAGGCCGCTGACGCCGTGCTTGAGCGCGTTCGTCACGTTGGTCGTGAACACGAGCTTCGAGCCACATGCGTACAGCATCGTGCTCGGCACGGTCGGGGACGAGCTGAGGACGTGTAAGAACTTCGCCGTCGCGTCGTCGAAGTAGACGTGGTTCGCCTTCCGCTCCTCCACGCGATCGGGCACGGCGAGGTTCCACGGGTTGCCGCTCTTGCTCGTGAACGTGCACGAGGCGGTGACGGCTCCCGTCTTCTTCACGTCGAAGCCGCTGCCTTGGAGCTCGATGTCGTAGTGCGCCGGCGTGCACGCGTTCGCGAGGCCGACCGAGTCGACGACCGGGATGGTCTTCGTCTCGCCGCTCGCGATGGTGAACGGCGCGTTCACCTGGGCGATGCCCTGGTTCCTCACGTGGAGCACGCCCGTGCGCGGAATCGTCCCGCTCACGCGAATCGAAACCTCGAGCGCGAAGCCCTTCAGCGTGGGCGGCGGGTTGGTCTTCGTCGCGCCTCCGCCGAAGAAGTGAAGGCCTCCTACGCCGGGTAGCGCGTCGAGCTTCGGCGGCGCGACGACCGTGGGCGCGGGGCTTGTCGGAGGCAGGTTCGAGGCGGGCGCGGCGCGGCTCTCACGCTGCATCGAGAGAACGAGCACGGTGGCGGCGACGCCGGAGAGGACGAGGAGCGATTTCTTCTGCATGGGCTGGTTGGACGTAAAACCCTACCGTCGCGGTCACCTCGAC
>JAYTOQ010000824.1:0-1778 GCA_043747665.1 Polyangiaceae bacterium
ATCTTCGCGCACGCATGCGCCTTCCCGAACCACTTCGAGTGCTTCGGGCGCATCTGCCGCGTGCCCGCCAGCGCCACCGGGAGGATCGGGACGCCCGCCGCGAGCGCCAGGCGGAACGCGCCGTCGCGGAACGGGAGGAGCTCGCCGTCACGCGAGCGCGTGCCCTCGGGGAACATCATCACCGAGATGCCGCCCGCGAGCGCCCGCTGGCACTCGTTCATCATCTCGCGGACGCTCTCGCCCTCGCCGCGACGGATCGGGATGTCGCCGCCGAAGCGCATCGCCCAGCCCGTGAGCGGCTGGTGAAAGAGCTCCTCCTTCGCGACCCAGCGCATGTCCCATGGCAGGAACGAGAGCAGGAACGGATCCGCCTGCGACTCGTGGTTCGCCACCACCACGTACGCGCTGTGATCGATGTCGGCAGGACGCTCGCCCTCGATGTCGAACTTCCAGAGCGGCGTCAGCCGGCTCGCCGTGCGTCCGAGCCGACGCATCCAGCGACCAGGAATGCGCTGCGTGGGATCGCCGCGGTGAATCAGCGACGACACGGCCATCACCGGAATGAACGCCGAGCAGACGAGACCGAACTCCGCGTACGTGTAGAGGCCCTCGACCGCGTGCTTCATCACCACCCGCATTTTCATAGTGCAGCGCGCTCTCGCGCTTCGTCACGTGTCCGTCAGGGGGGATGCCGGGGGATGCCAGGGGGGATGCCAGGAGATGCCGGGGGATGCCAGGAGATGCCAGGGCGGTCAGGGGACAAGCACCAGCTTGCCCTTCACGTCGCGCTTCTCCATGCGCTCGAGAGCCTTCCTGGCGTCGTCGAACTTCATGACGGCATCGACGTGGGGCCGCAGCTTTCCGTCGGCGACCCACTCCAGGATCTTGCGCGCGTTGGCGTGGTTCTTCGCCGACTCGCGCATCGCGAACGAGCCCCAGAACACGCCCACCACCTGACAGCCCTTGAGCAGCACGAGGTTCAGCGGAATCTTCGGGATCTCACCGGTCGCGAACCCGACCACGAGAAAACGGCCCTCCCACGCGATCGAGCGCAGCGCCGCCTCCGCAAACGGCCCGCCGACGGGGTCGTAGATCACGTTCGCGCCGTTGCCGTGCGTGAGCGCCTTGACGCGCTCCTTCAGGTCCTCGCGCGCGTAGTTGATGCCCGCATCGGCGCCGCGTTCCTTGCAATATGCAACCTTTTCGTCCGAAGACGCAGCGGCGATGACGTGCGCGCCGAGCGCCTTGCCGAGCTCGATGGCGGCGGTGCCGACGCCGCCCGATGCGCCGAGCACGAGCAGCGTCTCGCCGGCCTGGATGGCAGCGCGATCGACCAGAGCGTGCAGCGTCGTCGCGTAGGTGAGGAGCGTGGCAGCGCCAGTCTCGAACGGCACGACGTCGGGCAGCTTCACGACCGCCGCTTCGGGCACGACGATCTGCTCGGCGAACGCGCCGCTCATGAGTGTCGCGCAGACCCGATCACCGACCGCTAGCTCGGTCACGGCAGCGCCCACGGCGCGAACGATCCCGGCGGCCTCTCCGCCCGGGACGAACGGCGGGTCGGCCTTGAACTGATACTTGCCGTACGTGAGGAGCACGTCCGGGAAGTTCACGCCCGCCGCGTGCACCTCGATGAGGACCTCGCCGGAGCCCGGCGTGGGCGCCGGGATCTCGTCGACGCGGAGGCTCTTGGGACCCGTGAGCTCGTGACAGCGGACAGCGCGCATGCCGCGAGCTTACAGGCCCCGGATGGCGAGCACGAGCACGCGCGGCACCTG
>JAYTOQ010000825.1:0-4242 GCA_043747665.1 Polyangiaceae bacterium
CGACGGGACACCCGCGCCGTCGCTCCTCCCCGTCGTCGGCACCGGCGTCACGACCTCACTACGCGCTCAGCTCGCTGCGTAGGGTCGTGAACGGATACAAAGACGGTCGTCGCGCTGGTCAACGACTCGCGCGGGTACAACCCCATCGCCGGCAAGGAGAAGATCCCCTACCGCGACGCCGGCGGGGCCGTTACCGTCGACCACATCAAGAGCATCCGCCGCGAGCGCCGGGTGCGCCCCGGCTCGGTGGCGTATCGCGACTACAACTTCCTGAAGCCGCAGCGCAAGACCACCTCGCGCGAGGAGACCGCCACCCCGAACGCCCCCGGCACGCTGACCGCGCGCGAATTCTACGAGTACCCCGGCCACTACAACTCAACAAGCGCGTGGCCGCGAAGCTGCCAGGCGCCCCCGACGCGGGCAAGAGCGTGGCTCAGGTATCGCTCGGCCCCAACGTGCAAGCGATGGCGCTCGGCCTTCGCTTCGAGCAAGACGTCCCACTCGGTAAGATCGGCGCGTTCCTCGGGCAGTGGTTCGGCATCTCGATCACCTCGAGCGGTCTGTCGCAGATGTTCGACCGGTTGCGTCGCCGCTCGGTGCCGAGCTACGACGAGTTGGTCAATGTCGCGCGTGCTTCGGACGTGCTCGGTCTCGACGAGTCGGGCCATCGGCAAGAGGGCGTGCCGGGCTGGATGTGGCTGATGCGCACCGACCGCGTATCCGTCTTCCGCGTGGAGATGTCGCGCGGCGCGTGGGTCGCCGACGCGATGCTGGGTGCGGACTTCAAGGGCGTCGTGTGCAGCGACTTCTATGGCGTCTACACGCGCCGCGATGACTGGCTTCACGGCTACTACGGCGCGCACACGATTCGCGAGGCCAAGAAGCTCGCCGAGCTCGAGCCATGCGCCGAGACCGAGGAGTTTCGCGACCGGCTGACTGCCTTCTACGTCGCGGGCAAGGCGGCCGCGCAGAGCGGCGACCCGAGCGCGCGCAGAGGCGCTCGCATCCGCCTTGGGCAGATCATCAACAGCACCAACTGGGTCGCGTTCCCCGACATCGTTCGGCTCCAAGAACGGCTCGACGTGCACAAGGCGGGCGTCACGCTCTTCATCGACCGCCCCGACGTGCCGGCGACGAACAACGCAACCGAGCGCGACATCCGCGCGCACGCCCGGCACCGCGCGATGACAGGAGGGACGCGGTCGACCAACGGCAGTGCGACGCACGCTCACTGGATGAGCATCACGCAGACGCGTCGCAAGAACGCGCTGCCGCTGCGCGGTTTCGTCACGGGTTTGTACGCGAGTCACCTGCACGGAAAGTCGCCGCCTTCCGTATTTGCCAATTAGCCGACGCACGACGTCAGCACGTCGCCCGCGGTCGCCTCGCGACCGCTAAGCAGATACCTGTAAACGCCCAAGACGCAGCGCGAAAGGCTCAGGGGTTGCCACCAATGACGGATGCCGACCTGGATAACTTTACGCAAGTCTCGACATGGCGAAGGGGCTCCGGGAATGGCAGAATGAACCCGGGAGACGATGCGCCGCGTTGCGGAAACTGTCAAACCGCAACGGCTGGGGCGGACAACCGGTCCGGCGACGCGCCTCCGCGCCCGCCCTCAACGGAGTAGGATCTTGGAGCGTGAGGGCCAATCATGTTGAGCAGACGGGCAAACCGTTTCCTTGAGACGCTGGAGCGCCGGCCTTGCATCGCGACGAGCGACGTGGAGGCCATCATTCTCGATCAAGGCTATCCGTGCTATCCGTGCTGGCTCGAATTTCACGAACGCTACGCCGGGTATCTGGAAGTATTCGGTCGCGATTCTGCCATCTGGGGACTGGCGCACTTGAGTCCACAATGGCTACTCCCGCGCAAGGTCGACGTCGACCAAGAAACGAATGAGGACGTATGGTACATCACCTGTGCAGACGTCCACCCGTCATACAGTTATCGACTCGACAACAAGGGTGAGTTTCTTGGTGGACCGGCTGCGAACTTCGATATCCACGTCGAACGCGCCGGAGCGTTCTTCGACTTTCAGCAAAACGGGCACTGTCGTCCACTGACTTCCGGCGAACTTCGTACGCCGCAGCTCCGAGAGATGGTTGGTCGGGCCCTGCGTGTTGATCTTGTCGCCGAGGCATCAGACAAATTTTTTACTTACTACATGAACGACACTCACCTGGTTGTAGAAAGCGGAAAGACTCAAGCACTCGTTCGGGGAATGATAAGAATTCCTTAACCGATATCGTCCGACCGATCGAGCCCTGTTGATCTCCTATCGTTGTCCATCGTGCCGCTCAAACTCCCGAGCCAGTCGGTCGACAAGGTTCAGAAGTGTCGGGATCCGATGGCGACCGTGCATCGACGCGACGCGGCTCGGTGCATCCACCCATTCTCCGCACTCGTCGACGTAGAGCGGCACCTTCGAACCACCGCGAAGAACCGCCGTGGCTGCTGCGCCGCGGAACCGCGTCTTTGCAACGCCAACGACCGTTCTTAAGCCAGGCTCGGCCTCATGGAGCCGCGCGCCAAGTCCGGGCCGTCCGGCACCAAGCCACACATGGCCGTCGATGATGACCACCTCCGGTAACGAAGGTAGCGTGGCGAGGGCCTTGCGGACGCAGGGCAGCTCGCGCTTGTAGAACTCGCCGGGCACATAGGGCTCCACGTCTTCAAGCATCACCACACGGTGGTCGGTGGGCGTAGCCGCATCCCAAGCGTCGAAAGTGAGTATCGCCGCGCGTGCTCCCGCAGAAGTGAAATAGTGCACGTCGACGCAAGCCAGTGCCAGCCGTGCACGGATTCCCCTCATGTGGAGTACACAGCCGTCTAGCCCGTCCTGAAGCTTGAGGCACAGTAGCGCCCCCTCGTGGGCCGCGCCATATAGAACCTGAGTGCTGCTCGTCCGGATCGTCGGGCGAGAGCATTCCCACGCCTTCGATCATCGACTCAAGCTCGATCTCGACGGCATTCGGTACACGTCGCCGCTCGGCGAAACGGTGCAGCTTCCGTCCTTCCGCGCGGCCGAGACCCGTGTGGCGCGCAGCGGGCACGTCCTCATCCGTGACGGCACGCGACTCTCGCTCGAGCGGCCGTCGGGCCCCGAGCTGGGTTCGACCTCCTTCCGTCGGCGCACGCGCGCCTGACGGAGGTGCGCTCGGTAGGGCGCTCGATCTTCGTCGGCTACGATTTCACGGGCCGGCTCGCGTCGCTCGGCGACACGAACGGCAACGTGGTCTCGTTCACGTGGGATGAGGAGCACATTCTCTCGGCCCGCGTCCTCGCGCGCGGCGCTACCGCGCATGTCGAGCTCGTTCGGTATCGCTATGAGGGCGCTCTGCTCGTCGAGGTGCAGGATGCCTACAAGCATTCCCTCCTTTACGCGTACGACGACGCTGGCCGCCTCGTCCGCCGTACCGATAGGCGCGGGTACTCCTTCTCCTTCGAATATGACGCCGACGGCCGCTGCATTCACAGCGCCGGTGACGACGGCATGCTCGAGGTGCGTCTCGAGCATTTTCCGTTCGAGCTGCGCACGTGCGTCACCAAGAGCGACGGCGGCGTCTGGGAATACTTCTACGACAGCGCCAAGACGCTCACCAAGGTCGTCGACCCCGAGGGCATCGAACGCAGCTTCGTGCCGCGGCCGGAGGACGGGCAGATTGCCCTGGAGATCGACGGCGCTGGCAACGAGATCGTCTCGTTGTACGACGACGACGGGCGCCGGATCGGGCGTCGCGACGCGCTTGGGCGTCCGATAGCTCCGCGCCGCGGCCATCCCGTGCCGAGCACGCCCGCCCAGTACGAGCTCGGAAGGCTGGCGACTCTCCCCGAGGAGCTGCCAACCCGCGAGCTCCTCCAGTACAGCCTCCCACCCGCCATCGCAGGGTCTCTCGTGCTCGGGAGCGGGGCAGGCGAAGGACGCGTGCGCGAGGTGCGCGACGTGCAGGGGCTTCTCATCCGCGAGGAGCGCGACGGCCTGGCGCGCCGCTATGCCTACGAAGAAAACGGCAACCTGCGTTGGGACATCGACTTCGACGGTGCGAACACCAAATACGCGTATGCCTCTTACAACCATCGCGTCGAGGAGACGGACCCCAACGGCTTCGTCACTTCCTTCGAATACACGAAAGAGGACGTGCTCGGCGGGGTCGTCGATGCGCAGCACACCCGCACCGTTTTTCCGCGGGACAGCCGCAACAACGTCATGGGCGTCTCACGCGCGAACGTCTGGAAGGA
>JAYTOQ010000826.1:0-6646 GCA_043747665.1 Polyangiaceae bacterium
TGCGCGACTTCACGCCGGACCCGCGCATCCGCTGGTTGGGCGTGGCGGTTTGCGGCCTCGGCTCGAACTTCCTCGCGTACGTGCACATGTTCGCGAGCCACTCGCCCTACGCGGCGCTCGCGTTCATCTCGTTCGCGCTGTCCGAACGCGAGCTACGGCTCTCGCACGGTGACGCACGCAAGCGACGGATCTCCCGCGCGGCATTGGCGGGCTTCTGTACCAGCGCTTGCGTTGCGTTCGAGTATCAATCGCTGTTCGCCGCGATCATCCTGACGCTGTTCGGCATCGTCGTGTTTCGGCGCCCCACACGCCTGCTCGCGTTCGGCCTCAGCGGCTTGCTGAACGTCGGACCCGTCATGTACTTCCAGTGGAAGGCCTACGGAAATCCGCTCACCCCGGGTCACCAGATGCTCGAAACAGCAGCGTGGGCCGAGACCATGCACAAGGGTCTTTGGGGGATCCTCTGGCCGAGCTGGGACCACCTCAAGGCGCTGGCTGTCGATCCCGGCTTCGGCTTCTTCGGTACGAGCCCGTTCATGTGGATCGGGCTGCTCGGCGTACCGCTGCTGATTCTCTCGCCGGGCGGACGAAATCCACAACGACGCGCCGTCCGCCTCTCGACGTTCGTGTGGGCACTCGTCGCCACGGCGCTATTCGGCGTCAACGCGGGCTTCATCGAGTGGCGCGGCGGCTGGACCGTGGGCCCGCGCTATCTCGTCGCGTGCGCACCGTTCTTCGCCTTTGGTGCCACGCTCACGCTCGAGCGTCTCGCACGAACCGGTCGCCCGATGCGCGCGCTCGCCGGCGGGCTCGGCGGCGGCCTTGCGCTCGCTAGCGTCATCTCCATCGGTACCGTCGGCCTCGTGTTCGACACCCTGCCCGAGTCCATGGCGAGGCCGTTCGCGCAGTTCGCGTTTCCCATGGCCTTCACGGGTTTCGTGCCTCATCACATCCTCGAGTGGTTCGGCGTGGGCTCAATCGAACCCTGGTACGTCGCGTGTGGTGCGATGCTGCTCGCGCCGGTCGTCGCGGGTTTGTGGCGAAGGAGCGAGTCACGCGGTCTCTATGCGCTCCGCGTCCTCGCGTTCGTCGCGTCGCTCGCGATCGGCATGATGCCCGCCCTCTCGACACCCGAGGACGGTAGCGCCCTCTTCGCCATGCATCCCGGCTTGCGCGGCTTCTCGACGACCTGGGAGCCGCCAGCGCGCGACCGCATCACGCTGCTACGCAACGACGCCGAACGCTATGGCCCGCGGCGGCCGTGCCTCTGGTATCGGCTCGGCGACCTCGACCGCGTCATCGGTGACCTGCCGCAGGCAACGCTTGACGACTCGCGCGCTGGAAGCACGCCTCGCGAGCAGTGCCCGCGTACGTACTTCTAGTCCGCGGAGCGCTCGGCCACGACGGTCTGCAGATACGAGAGACGCGTCAGGTCTCCGACCGCAAAGAGCGACGCGACGGCCGCCATGAACAACGGTCGCGCCACCGGCGAAACGGGAAGATCGAGCGCCCGGAGCGGCACGCTGTGATGATGCGTCTGGCGCACGTGCAGGCCGTTGTCTTCGAGCAGACGTGCCAGCGACTTGGTCGTGAAGTGATGCTGGTGGTGGGCGCTGTAGAGACGGTTGAACGCGACGGGCACGCCGACGCGCCGTCCAGCACGGGCGGCCCGGTAGAGAAGGCTGTTGTCGTCGAGGGTCATCACGACCGCTACACCGCCGGGATTGCACATCGCGCGGACGCGCCTCGCGAACTCCGCGATGTCGGGGACGTGCTCGATGGTCGCGAGGCTGACCACGGCATCGAACGTCCCGAGTTTGAAGTCCAGCGCGTCACCGCAGTAAAATTCGATGCCGTTCCGGTTCTCGTTCCGCGACAGATCGACCCCGACGAGGCGCAGGTTGGGACGCTGCTGGCGCAGATAATCCAGGAACTGGCCCTTCCCGCAGCCGGCATCGATCACCGACGTCACCGACGAGGGCAGCTGGCGTTCGATCCAACGGAAGAGCGGAAGGTTGGGATGGTCGAACCAGTTGCGATGGACGACCTCGTAGTACTCCGGCGTGTACGTCTCCTGCTTCGTGATGCTCGCCGGATCGCTGAACGCATGCGTGCAGCGCGGGCAGCGATGAATTCTCGCTTCCGGGTGGTCGTACGCGAACGGTGCCGCCGCCGCACAGACGGGGCAAGCGACGGTGCTGGTCTGCATTCGGAGGACAATCTCATAGACGATGCAGGTGCTTGCGCAAATCTTTCGCCCCGCTCCGTCAGGTCTCTACGCGATCGGCCTTCGTGTCGCGGGCAGGGGTGGGGCTCGGCGACGCCTCGACCAGGCCGATGCCCTCGGTGTTCATCTGCCTGCGGATCTTCTTGTGGCGGATGTGCTCACCGACGACGTAGAGGGGGCGCTGCTTGACCTGCTCGTAGATTCTGCCCACGTACTCGCCGAGCACGCCCATGACGAGGAGGTGAACGCTGAAAAGCAACGACACGAGGACGACGGTGGTCGTCCAACCGGGCACCGTCGTCTTGATCACGAAGTGCACGAATACGGCGACCATCGCATAGACCACGCTCGCCACGCCAACGAGCAGGCCGAGGTACGTCGCCAGCCGCAGAGGCAGGACGCTGAAGGACATGATGCCGTCGAACGCGAACGCGAGCATCCTGGTGAGCGGGTACTTCGTGGTGCCGGCGGCGCGCGCATCGCGGTCATAGTCGACGGCGGTTTGCTTGAAGCCAACCCAGGCGACGAGGCCGCGGACGAAGCGATGGGTCTCGCGCAGCTCGCGCATCGCCACGATCACGCGACGGCTGATCAGCCGGAAATCGCCGGTGTCGAGCGGGACGTCGATGGGGATCATTGCGCCGAAGAGCCGATAGAAGATCCTCGCCGTGACGAGCTTGAACCAGGTCTCGCCGGCGCGCGACCGCCGGCGGCCGTAGACGACATCGAATCCCTCGCGCCACTTCGTGAGCATGTCGACGATGACCTGCGGCGGGTCTTGCAGGTCGGCATCCATCACGACCACCGCTGCGCCCCGCGAGGCATCCATGCCGCATGTGATCGCGCGCTGATGACCGAAGTTCCGCGAAAACGACACGACGCGATAGCGCGGGTCGCGCGCCACCATGTCCCGGAGGATCTCGATGGAGCGGTCCCTCGAGCCGTCGTCGACGAAGACGACCTCGCTGCTCACGCCGAGCTCATCGAGAAGCGCGCCTACACGCGCGTCTAGCTGAGGAAGGACGTCTTCCTCGTTGTAGACGGGGATGACGAGCGAGAGCTCGGGGCGCGGCACGGAGCCCTTTCTACCCCTGTTCGGCTCGCCGACTCCAGGCCCACGCATCGCCGACCGTCCGGTCGAGCTCCGCCCGGTCGACCGCCACGGCCCTTGCGGCATCAGCGTAACCCCTCCGCGAACGGCGTCTTGTAGGCGGCGAGGCCTCCCACCGACGGATGCATGCCGAGCACCGGCGTGTTGTCCTCGGGCCGCGTGAAGGCGGGGAAGATGCCGAGCGCGGCCGCGACGGTGAGACACACGAGTCGGAACGCGAAGGTCTTCCGTCCCTCGCCGTCGCGAAGGAGAACGGCGATGCCCTCCGCGACCAGAAGAGCATGCACGGGAGCGCGAGCAGCGCGAACCACATGAACGGGCTCATCGAGAAGAAGCCGAAGCCGATGTCCGTGGAGAGCGCTTCAGCGCCACCGGATCGGGTAGCTGCACGCCAAACAGCCATTCTTGATGGGCCGCCGCGAAGGACGCGTGGAGGCGGCGTCGGGGTGGTGATGCCCCAAGGAGCGCCTGCACCTTCGCGTATGCGAAGTAGACGGGCACGCCGAGGCACGTCGAGAGCGGCGTCTTCACGATGAAGTCGTGGAGCTTGCCGCCGTCGAACTTCGACGACCTGGGCCATGTCGTTGACCCAGCCATAGGTCGCGACCTGCTCGTCGATGGCAAGCGTCGCGTCGTCCACGAGGGCCATCGTCGTGAAGACGCGGACCAGCTCGTTGGGGTTGTTCACCGCGCGCAGGTAGGGGAACAGCGCGAAGAACGGGAACGCCGCGAGCACGAAGAACAGGCGCACGCGCTTGTAGCTCCGTGCACGGCCTAGCATCGCGCGCGGCTACACCGCAGTCCGCCGCCCTTGCGTACGCTTCAGATCGTGCGGCTTTTCAGGGCTTCGCGTTCTTCCAGACGCCGAGGCCGACGATGGAGGAGGCGATGAGCAGCTGCGCCGCAGGCCTGCCGTTGGCGGGGATCGACTCGAACTTCGCATCGACGGTGACTTTCTCGCCCGACTTCCGCGCGAAGGTGACCGTGCCGTCGTCGGCGATGGTGAACGACTCGCCGGCGGTGTTCGTGAGCGTGTCGGTCGCGGCGGTGGTGCTGGGCGTGATGGCTGTCGCCGTGGCCGCAGGCGCGCTCGGCGTCGCGTCCGTCGCCGCAGGTGCCGCGGGCGCAGCCGGCGGCGTCATCGCCGACGTCGTCGGAGCGGCGGGCGGCGGCGCGTTCGTTCCTCCGCAAGCGCCGAGTGCGAGAGCAAGGCTAGCAAAGGCGACGAGCGCGATGGTCTTCTTGGCCGCGGAGGCTATCAGGCTCCCTCGGCGGCGACGTCGAGCAAGTAGCGGCCGTACTCGGTCTTCTCGAGCTCGCGTCCGAGCGCCGCGAGCGCGGCGGCGTCGATGAACCCTTTGCGGAACGCGATCTCCTCGGGACAGCCTATTTTCAGGCCTTGCCGTGCCTCCACCGTCTGGATGAAGGTGCCCGCCTGGAGGAGCGTGTCGGGCGAGCCGGTGTCGAGCCAGGCGGTGCCGCGACCGAGCACCGAGAGCGTGAGCTCCCCGCGCTCGAGGTACACGCGGTTGAGATCGGTGATCTCGATCTCGCCGCGCGCCGACGGCTTCACGTGGCGAGCGATCTCGACCACTTGCTCGTCGTAGAAGTAGAGGCCCGGCACGGCGTAGCTCGACTTCGGCTGCTTGGGTTTCTCCTCGAGCGAGAGCACCTTGCCCTCCTTCGTGAACTCGACGACGCCGTACGACGTCGGGTCCTTCACGTAGTAGCCGAAGATGCGCGCGCCTTTCTCGATGCGCGACGCCTCGTCGAGGGTGCGCACGAGGCCGGTGCCGTAGAACATGTTGTCGCCGAGCACGAGGCAGCTCTTGTCGCCGCCGATGTGATCGGCGCCGAGGATGAACGCATCGGCGAGGCCGCGCGGAGCGGTCTGCTCGACGAAGGAGAGGTTCACGCCCCAGCGCGACGAGCCCTCGAGCGTCTCCTCGAACGACCGGCGATCGCGCGGCGTCGTGATTACGAGGATGTCGCGGATGCCCGCGAGCATCAGCGTGCTCAACGCGTAGTAGATCATCGGCTTGTCGTAGACAGGAAGAAGCTGCTTGCTCAGCCCGCGCGTGAGCGGATAAAGGCGCGTGCCGGAGCCACCGGCGAGGACGATGCCCTTCATGCGCGCTTCCCCTCGGCGTAGTAGGCGGCCTGGAAGCGACGATGCTCCTCGGTGGAGACGCTCTTCCGCCACGCCTCGTTGGCGAGGTACCAGCGCACGGTCGCGAGCAGGCTCGGTCCGAACGGGTGCTTCGCCTTCCATTCGAGCTCGCGCTCCACCTTGGAGACATCGAGCGCGTACCGGAAATCATGGCCTTTGCGGTCGGGCACGTAGGTCATGAGCGCTCGCGCGGTTCCCGGCGGACGACCGAGCTCGGTGTCCACGAGATCGGCGATGCGATGCACGATCTCGAGGTTCGAGGTCTCCTCGCCGCTGCCGAAGTTGTAGCTCTCGCCTGGCTTGCCGCGGGTGAGCGCCGTCCAGAGACCGTCCGCGTGATCCTCGACGTGGATCCATTCGCGGATTTGCTTGCCCTCGCCGTAGACCGGGAGCTTCTTGCTCTCGGCGGCGTTGGTGATCATGAGCGGGATCAGCTTCTCGGGGAGCTGCCGCGGGCCGTAGTTGTTGCACGTGTTCGTGATGATGGCCGGCACGCCGTAGGTCTTGAAGAAGGAGCGCACGAGCAGATCGCTCGCGGCCTTCGACGCCGCGTACGGCGAATTCGGCGCATACGGCGTGGTCTCGGTGAAGTATCCGGTCGGGCCGAGCGCGCCATAGACCTCGTCGGTCGACACGTGCACGAAGCGGCGAGGCGCGGTGGCGCCGTCCCAGGCGCGACGCGCGGCGTCGATCAGCGTGAAGGTGCCGTTGACGTTGGTGCGGATGAACTCCTCGGCGGCCTCGATGCTGCGGTCGACGTGAGACTCGGCGGCGAGGTGGAGGACCGCATCGAAGGAGTGCTCCTTGAAGAGCTTCGCGACGAGATCGCGGTCGCAGATGTCGCCCTGCACGAACGTGTATCGTGCATCCTTCGCGACGCCGCCACCCGCGGCGTCGAAGTCGAGGTTCGCGAGGTGGCCGGCATAGGTGAGGAGGTCGAGAACGACCACCTTCTCGAGGCGACTCTCGGCTGGCGTCGTCCGCCGGAGGACGTCGCGAACGACCGTGCTGCCGATGAACCCGGCCCCGCCCGTGATGAGCAAACGGGTCGGGTTAAAAGGGCTCCCGGCGACGCTCACGGGGCAGCACCCTAGCGGCAGGCGACATCGGGCGCAAGCCGGCGGCTGTGGTAGAACAC
>JAYTOQ010000827.1:0-7724 GCA_043747665.1 Polyangiaceae bacterium
CCGGGTTTCTTCGCGTCTCCAGGCTTTCCGTCGGCCTTCGGATCCTTGCCGCCGGCGCCCTTTGCGGCGTCGCCCGGCGCTGACATCCCACGCACGGCCGGTTCCGCGTTTACCTTCTTCCCGAAGATGACGAGGCCGACGCCGAGGGCGACCAGCAAGCAAATGATCTGGAACAGCCTGTTGCGAGCGCTGCGCTTCGCGCGCGGCTGGCGGGTTCGGCTGCCGTTCACGTGTTGCACGCTACCACGGTGACCTTCGGCGCCGGTTGTAGCGTCTTGCAACGTCGTCCGCACGGGAGTCGGCAAAACGCGCGGAATCTGGAATCATCGCCGTGTGCTCGAGCGCGGCCGAGAGACGCTGATGACCATCCTCGCGGCGACGCTCCTCGCGTGCGCCGCGGCGAGCGCGCCCGCGTGCAAGAGCAAGCCGCCGGAGCCGCAGAAGGAGCCAAAGGAGGACGGCGTCGATGTGAAGCTCGCGCCGAAGGCGCTCGAGGCCGCGCATCTCACCACCGGGCATCCGCGCTCCATCCCGCGTCGTGTCAGTGTCGTCGCCGCGGGCAAGGTCGACTTCGTGCCGAGCCGCGTCGCGCGCATCGGTCCGCCGATCGCCGGGCGCGTGGGCAGCATCCCGGTCGTGATCGGCCAGAAGGTGGGGCGCGGCGCGGTGCTCGTCACGCTCGAGAGCAGCGAGGTCGGGCGCGCACGTGCCGACTACATGGCCGCGAAGACGCGCGTCGATCAGACCAAGTCCGAGGTGGAGCGCGAGAACCAGCTCCGCGCCGGCGGCGCCACGTCGGATCGCGCCGTGCTCATGGCGCAGAGCGATCAGGCGCAGGCGCAGGCGCAGCTCCGCGCGGCCGAGGACCATCTCGCGACGCTCGGCCTCGGCGCATCGGCCACCGGTCAGAGCGTCACGCTCACCGCGCCCATCGCGGGCACCGTCCTCCAGGTGAACGCGCGCATGGGTCAGCCCGTCGGACCGACCGACACGCTCGTGGTGGTGGGCGAGACCGAGCAGGTATGGCTGGGCGTCGACGTCTACGAGCGCGACGTCGGCAAGGTCCACGTGGGCGACGAGGTGCGCGTGAGCTCGATCGCGTTCCCGGGTCGCATCTTTGACGGCAAGGTCGATCAGCTGGGGTCCGTGGTCGACCCCGAGCGTCACGTCCTCGACGCGCGCATCGTACTGCCCAATCAAGATGGAGCGCTGAAGCCGGGCATGACGGCCAACGCGCGCATCCTCGGCGAGGCGGCGGGCGACGGCGGCATGGCGCTGGTCGTGCCGCGCCACGCCATCCAGACCGTGGACGGTCAGCCGTTCGTCTTCGTGGAGCACGAGCCGGGAAAATACGAGATGCGGCCCGTGGAGCGCGGCACCGAGCTCGACGACGACGTCGAGATCCTGCGCGGCCTCGACGTGAAGGAGACCATCGTCGTCGACGGCTCGTTCATCCTGAAGAGCGAAGCGCTGAAGGCCCAGATGGGCGCGAACGACTGAGATGGTCGCGATGAACCGCGAGCGCTCTGCATGATCGACCGGCTCATTGCGTGGAGCATCCATAACCGCTCGGTCGTCTTCGTCCTGACGGCGGTGTTCATGCTGCTGGGCGGCGTGGCCGCGACGAACGTGCCGATCGACGCGGTGCCGGACGTCACGAACGTCCAGGTGCAGGTGATCACGCAGGCCCCTGCGCTCGGGCCGATCGACGTCGAGACCTACGTGACCGCGCCCGTCGAGCGCGCCATGGCCGGCCTCCCCGGCCTCGAGCAGGTGCGCAGCATTTCGCGCGCGGGCATCTCGGTGGTGACCCTCGCGTTCGCCGACAGCGCCGAGCTCTATCTGGCGCGCCAGCTCGTGGGCGAGCGCGTGCAGCAGGCGCGGCGCGACATCCCCGATCGCTACGGCTCACCGCAGCTGGGGCCCGTGTCGAGCGGGCTCGGCGAGGTCTTCCACTTCGAGGTGAAGGGCGCGCTGCCGCTCATGGAGCGCCGCACCATCCTCGACTGGCAGATCGCGCCTCGGCTCAAGCTCGTGCCGGGCGTCGTGGAGGTGAACACGTTCGGCGGTGAGGCTCGCAGCCTCGAGCTCGCCATCGATCCGCGCAAGATGGCCATCTCCGGCGTCGGCGTCGCGGAGGTCGCGGCGGCCATCCAGCGGAACCACGTCGCGAGCGGCGGAGCCTATTTTACCGATGGACGCGAGACGGTGACGGTTCGCGGCGAGGGCCGCATCCGCTCCGCGAAGGACCTCGGGGACGTGGTGGTGGAGAGGAAGGGCGGGAGCACGCCGCTCTACGTGAAGGACCTCGGCGACATCAAGGAGGCGCCGATCGTCCGCTACGGCGCGGTCACCCGCGATGGTCGCAAGGAGGAGGCCGTGGTCGGCGTCGTCATGATGCTGCGCGGCGCCAACTCGCGACAGGTGGTCCACGACGTGAAGGAGACCGTCGCCTCGATCCAGAAGTCGCTGCCGCCCGGGATCGTCATCGACGCGTACTACGACCGCACGCAGCTCGTCGATCGCACGGTGCATACCGTCTCGACCAACCTCGTCGAGGCGAGCCTGCTCGTGCTCGTCGTCCTCTTCCTCACGCTGGTCAACCTGCGCGCGGGCGCCGTCGTCGCGATGGCCATTCCGCTGGCGCTGGTCGGCGCGTTCATCGGCATGTGGGCGTTCGGCGTGTCGGGCAACCTGGTGAGCCTGGGTGCCATCGACTTCGGCCTCGTCGTGGACGGCGCGATCATCATCGTGGAGAATGCGCTTCGTCGCATGGCGGAGCGGCGCGAGGAGCTCGGCCGCCCGCTCGTGGACGCGGAGCGTCGCGAGGTGGTGCTCGTCGCGTCGTCCGAGGTCCGGAGCGCCACCGCGTTCGGTGAGGTGATCATCGCGCTCGTCTACGTGCCCATCCTCGCGCTGCAGAGCATCGAGGGTCGCATGTTCCGGCCGATGGCGATGACGGTGCTCTTCGCGCTCGCCACGGCCTTCGTGCTCTCGCTCACGCTGGTCCCGGCCGTAGCGTCTGCGGTGCTGCCGCTGGCGGCACGCGATCGACCGTCGCCGGTCGTGGAAGCGGTGCGCCGCATCTACACCCCGGCGCTGCGCTTCGGCCTCCGCTGGCCGAAGCTCGTGGTCCTCGCGACGCTGCTCGCGTTCGTCGGCAGCATCGGTGGCGCCACCGAGATGGGGCGCGAGTTCCTCCCCAAGCTCGACGAGGGGACGATGGTCGTGGCGATGGTCCGCCTGCCGTCGGTGTCTCTCGAGCAGTCGACGGCGCAGGCGCGCCAGGTCGAGAAGACGCTCCTCGAGTTCCCGGAGGTCACGAGCGTCGTATGCCGTACCGGCCGCGCCGAGATCGCCGTCGATCCCATGGGCATGAACATGAGCGACGTCTACGTCATGCTCAAGCCCAAGAAGGAGTGGAAGACCGCGGACTCGCGCGAGGGCCTCGTCGAGAAGTTCGACAAGGCGCTGGGCGAGAGCGTCCCCGGCGCCGGGTTCGGCTTCAGCCAGCCCATCGAGATGAACACCAACGATCTCCTGGCGGGCATCTCGTCGGACCTCGCGATCCATCTGTACGGGAACGATCTCGCCGAGCTCCGCCAGACCGCGGACCACATGGTTCGCTCGCTGCGCAGCATTCCCGGCGCGAAGGACGTACGCGCCGAGCAGATCGCCGGCATGAACACGCTCACCGTGACCGTCGACCGCCAGGCGATCGCGCGGGCCGGCGTCGATGCCAAGGCGGTCACCGATACGGTTGGCGCGCTCGGCGGCCTCGACGTCGGCGAGATCGTGGACGGCACCATCCGCTATCCCGTGCGCGTGCGTCTCTCGGAGGACGCGCGCCATGATGCCCGCGCCATCGCCGCCGTGCCGGTGCGCGACGAGCGGGGCTTTCTGGTGCCGCTCGGGCAGCTCGCGACGGTGGAGATGGCCCCGGGCCCTTCGCAGATCAGCCGCGAGCGGCTGCAGCGGCGGATCACCGTCGAGCTCAACGTGCGCGGGCGTGACATCGGCTCGTTCGTCGAGGAGGCCAAGGTGGCGCTCGACCGCGACGTGAAGCTGCCGGTCGGCTACTACACGGAGTGGGCAGGGGAGTACGAGCGCCTGCAGTCGGCCGCGAAGCAGCTGGCCATCGTCATCCCGATCGCGCTCTCGCTCATCCTCGTGCTCCTCGTGATGACGTTCGGACGCATGCGTCCGGCGCTCCTCATCTTCGTCAACGTGCCGATGGCGATATCGGGCGGTATCGCGGCGCTCGCGGTGCGCGGTCTGCCGCTGAGCGTGTCCGCGGCCATCGGCTTCATCGCGCTGTTCGGTGTCGCGGTCCTCAACGGCCTCGTGCTCGTGACGTCGATCGAGCGGCTGCGCGATGCCGGAGCGAGCGCGGCAGACGCGGTCCTGCGCGGAGCCGATGCGCGCCTTCGCCCCGTGCTGACGACGGCGCTCGTGGCGTCGCTCGGGTTCTTGCCGATGGCGCTCGCGACCGGCGCGGGCGCCGAGGTGCAGCGCCCGCTGGCGACGGTCGTGATCGGCGGCCTCGTCTCGTCGACGCTCCTCACGCTGCTCGTGATTCCGACTGTCTACGGCTGGATGAGCCGCCGCGAGAAGGCGAAGTCCGAGTCCACCGTGCCGCTTCCGATCGCCTGAATCCGAGGGACGAACGATCCACCCCCTGCGGTGC
The DNA here is from genome assembly GCA_043747665.1 of Polyangiaceae bacterium. Lineage (GTDB taxonomy): Bacteria > Myxococcota_A > Polyangia > Polyangiales > Polyangiaceae > Labilithrix. The sequence continues at coordinate 4,688 of JAYTOQ010000827.1, forward strand.
GTCACCCTCGACGAAACACGCGAAAAATGCGTGTTTCGAAGCACGTTACGCCCACTTACACCCACAACGTAGGGCGGCATGAGTTTCGCTCCAGGGCGGCGCAACCACCCAAGGAGACTTCCTCATGCGCTTCGTATCGCTCGCCGCCCTCGTCGGAATCGCTGCCCTCTCCACCGCCTCACTCGTCGCTTGCGGCGGGACGTCGGCCGATGAGCCGACGGCTGCGCCCGCCGATCCCGTGACCGATGACGGCGCGTCCGAGGAGATCAAGGCTGCCGTCATCGACGAGTCGATGAACGGCAAGACCGTCCCGGTGACGCTCGGCAAGACGTTCACCATCGCGCTCTCGGACAACGCATCCACGGGCTACGTGTGGAGCGTGAAGTCGGTCGACAAGACCATCGGCGCGCCGAAGGAGACGACCGTTCCCGGCGACTCGAGCCGCCCCGGCGCCTCGGGCCTCAAGAAGTTCACGTGGTCGACGAAGTCGCCGCTCGATCTCGTCGGCAAGCACACCATCGTCCTTCTGCACTCGCGCGCCTTTGGCAATTCGCCGACGAGCACATTCACCGTCACCATCGAGATCAAGGGCAACAGCGCGCCTTCTTTCTGCGGCGGCCTCATCGGCAAGACCTGCGGCTCGGCCGACAGCTACTGCGACTACGCCATCGCGGCATCGTGTGGCGCCGGCGATCAGACCGGAAAATGCGATGTGAAACCCCAGTTCTGTCCGGCGGTGATCATTCCGGTCTGCGGCTGCGACGGCAAGACGTACAACAACAGCTGCGAGGCCAACCGCTCCGGCGCCTCGGTCGCCAAGGCCGGTCCCTGCGCGCACTAAGCCGATTACCGAGCGCTTGGTCCGTCTGCTCACGCCGCATGCGCTTGCATCCAGGCGTGGGCAGACGACGTGTCCACGCCTAGCTGCTCGAACCCGACGAGGATGACCTCGCGCGCGGTGCTCTTCACGACCTCGCGCGTCGTCGCCGACGACGGAACGCCGTGCGCCGGGAACCCCGCGTAGCCATCGGCGCCTGCGCCGGTGAGCCAGGGCAGCATCGACGCCTCGAGGAGCCGCGGCAACCACCCCGCGATCTTGCTGCGTACGTCGGGCGTCGCGACTGACGAGGCCAGGTGGGCCCAGCCAATGCGGGCGTGATCGACGTCGTCGGCGAGCAGCTCACGGAGCGCCGCGCGTGAGAGCGGAGTCGTCGCGTCAGCGCGGCAGGTCTCCAGCCACGCGCTCGCGAGCGTCTCGTTGATGCAGCACATCGCAGTGATGTGGAGCGTGGGACGAAGCCCGTCCGGCGCCGTGCCGTGGTTCGGGAGCGGCACCGGTCCGGGCGGAGGCCACCCGACGTCGCGACCGAGGTACCGCGTGGCAAGGAGACGGCGCATGCCAGGAGGAGAAAAGGCGGTGATCGCGCGCGAGCACGGCCGTCGGAAGGGTGATCCCACCGTCGCGGCCCCGACGCGGCGCGCGCCATCGTGTGGCGCTCGCGAGAGACCGAGCAATCGGCGCGCTCAGCGCGCGACGACCGCGGCGAAGATGGCGGCGGCGAGGAAGATGACGACGGCGACGGCCAGCATCCATTGGTTCGTCTTCGACAGCATCGGCTTCGCGCCGACCATCGGCCGCGACGGCGGGAGCTTCGCCTTCGCGCGTGACGGAAGGCTCGACGGCTGGAGCTCGTCGTCACCGTCCTTGGTGCCGTCGTCGGCGCTTGCATCGTCGCCGGCTGCGCGGCGCGCGCGCGCCTGAGCGCCGGCAGCCGCTTTGCGTTCGCGATTTCGCTCTTCCTTCGACGGGCGAGCGGACTGCGGTGCGGGCCGCGCCTTCTTCTGCTTGCCCTTCTGCTTCGAACGCTGCGCGTCGAGGCGCGCCTTCCGTCGCGCTCTGTTGACGGCATCCTTCGCGCGACGCCTGACGCGGCGCGCTTCGATGCGCTCCTCGCGTGCCTCGCGTGCCTCCTTCGCGAGCGCGTAGGCGACGGGATCGAGGCGCTCGTCGGGGAGCTCGGGCTCGTCCTCGTCGTCCACCTCTTCGTCGTCCTCGTCGTCTTGCTCTTGCCCCCAGCCCGAGTCGAGCTCGTCCATCGTCGGGACGGACACGGGCGGCGGATCGAGCGAATCGACGAGGCGCGCGGCGGCAGCATCGAGCGCGGCCTGGACCTCCGGCGTGGCGGCGGTCCGCGGAGGCCGCGGCGAATCCCAGTCGCCCTCGATCTGATCGAGGAGGTTCCGGCTGCTCTCGTCTTTCTCCGCGGAAGCCATTTTTTTCGTGGGTGCCCGAACGTAACAAACAAAAAAGCAGAAGGGGCAACCGGTCACCCGGTCGCCCCGTCTGGCGTTCGCTTTCCGTGAGGGAGCGTCTTAGCGCTCGATTCCGGCTCTATGGCCGCCTCGTTGGACGTTGCGTCAGTGGGCCGTCGCCCATCTGCGCCATCGTCGTGATCATTTCAGGTGTCCCCGCTTTGGTTTCTCATCCCGGCCATTCGCGTGGTCAGGAAGGAGGGGGATCGACGGAGCTATTCGCTGCCGTCAGCTTCGGGCGGTCGCGTTCCGGTGCACCTCTCGACCGACGCCTTTTCAGCGTCGAGGATGCTGACTCCCCTTGGGCCTTCTCGGACCTCGTGGAGCCTTCACCGAACCGCGTCGACCATCTGATGCTCTCGTTGTCACTCGTGGGCACGCCCGACCAGCCTCTGTGCTGACCGATGCGCTGTCCGCCCCAGCCGCCGACAGTCTTGCGACTGCCGAGGTACTGAGCCTGAGAATTGACCTGCGAGCCGAAGGACCCTGCTTCGCATGACCGGTGAAGGTCATGCGGGCAAAAGCCCGAGAGCATCTTCCGTCGTATCGAGAACCTGCGAGCCGAAACTCACAGGCCGTGCGAGCGCGTACTTTTAATCGTGAACGCTTTTCCGCGCACCGTTTCGCCTTTTCTCAGCCCGTGCCCCGCGTCAGGCGGTGCTCCGAGCTTCCTTCCGGCTAGCGCCCTCCCGATTCCGCCACGAGATCTTGCGATCTCCCAGCG
>JAYTOQ010000828.1:0-2848 GCA_043747665.1 Polyangiaceae bacterium
AGCACGCCGAGGGTCGTGCGCTGCCAGCCGAACGAGCCGCGCGACGCGGGCGCCGCTCCCGGCGTGGTCCCGAGCGCGCGCCTCGCCACCTCGGCCGCCGCCTCGATCGAAGCGCCGACGATGGTGACGTGATGCTCCGGCCGGGCCGCCAGCCACAAGGCTGCGCTCGCGAGGCGCGCCTCGGCGCACGGACTGACGAGGACCTCGGCGCTCATCGACGCGCCGTCATACACGCGCAGGGGCACGGTCGCTACGGGCGAGCCTCGCTCGACGTGCCTCGCTACGCGCCTCGCCGCCGCCCGCGTCGACCACGTGGACGTCCCGCATTTGCCACGCGCCGTCCGCCTCGGCGTACCGACCCGGGAAAAGAACGCCGCGCTGCCCCGAACGAGCACTAAAGAGGAGCGCTGCCGCGCCTGCGCGCCGTCGCGCGCTGAACGGCGCCGGAGGCGGAAAAACAGGCCGGATCGTAGGTTCAGGCGCTTGCACTGAGCCCCGCGCCGGACCAGAGTGCGCGCCGATGTCGCTTCGTTCTTGGCGTAATACGCTGGTCTCTGCCTCGCTCGTGGCCTCGCTCCTCGTCGTGGGTTGCAGCTCCAAGGAGGCCACCGTCAAGCCCGCCGGCACCACGCCGGACGCCAGCGCTGCCGTCAGCGCCGAGGCGCCGGGCGCGACGCTCTTCGCGCCGGCGATCACCAACGTCGTCATCGAGATCGATTACGCGCCCGGCGCCGAGCCGTACTTCGACCCGGTAAAGGACTTCGGCGATCCCTGGAACTTGTTCAATGCCAACGCGCTCGCCATCTTTGGCACGCGCAAGGTCACCTTCCCGCGCACGCTCGCGAAGATGGAGAAGCTCGCCGACGTCACCGCGAAGACCTTCACCACCGCGGACATCCTCGCCATCGCAGCGGCGCACCGCACCGAACAGCAGTTCAGCAACGCGGACTCTTTCTACATCGTCTTCCTCCCCGGCACGTTGGTCGATGACGCCGGCACCGAGCAGAAAACTACCCTCGGGGTCACGTTCGCCGACAGCGGCGTCATCGCGCTCTTCAAGCCGGCGATCGCGAAGCCGGTCGTGAACCCCACGCCCTCGCCGGTGTTCATCGAGCAGCTCGCGCTCGTGCATTTCCTCGGCCATGCGGTCGGCTTCGTCGACAACGGCGTGGCGGTGGGCGACAACAACAAGGCGCACATCGACACGGCGAACGGTCATCACTGCACCAACAAGAAGTGCGCGATGAGCGTCGAGCTCGAGAGCGCGGCCGGAGCCGCCGCCTATACGCCGCTCGTTCGCAGCTTCGAGTCCGTGCTCATCGGCCAGGAATGCCTGAGCGACGCGCGCATCCTCGAGGACAAGCTCCGCCAGACGCCGTAATGCGGCGGAATGTAGCGGACTATCTTGCCTCCCGTTGTCCTATAACCAAAGGTCCCCATGGCCAAGAAGTCACGCGTCGCAATTCTTCGCACGAAGCCGGAAACCGTCCGCGAGGACTACCACCGGCTGATGAACCTCGCGAACTACCAGGACTACATCGACAAGACGGCCGACACCGCTCTCAAGGTGAACATCTCCTGGCACTTCTTCTACCCGGGCTCCTCGACGGTCCCCTGGCAGCTCGACGGCGTCATCCGCGCGATGGAGACCGACGGCTACAAGAAGGAGCTGATTCACGCGTGCCACAACCGCACCGTCGTCATCGACGCGCACCTCGGCGAGCGTGAGAACAAGCAGGTCGACGTCGTCAACGCGTACGGCATTCGCAACGTCCACCTCTACGAGGGCGAGGACTGGATCGACATCGGCGACGCGGTCGGCGATCTCCGCAAGAAGTTCCTCTGCCTCAACGAGGTCTTCCCGAAGGGCTTCTCGATCCCGAAGCGCTTCCTCGGCGAGAACATCATCCACCTGCCGACGATCAAGACGCACATCTTCACGACCACCACCGGCGCGATGAAGAACGCGTTCGGCGGCCTCTTGAACGAGCACCGTCACTGGACCCACCCGGTGATCCACGAGACTCTCGTCGACCTCCTCATGATCCAGAAGAAGATCCACAAGGGAGTCTTCGCGGTCATGGACGGAACGTTCGCCGGCGACGGTCCCGGCCCGCGCTGCATGATCCCGCACGTGAAGAACGTGATCCTCGCGTCCGACGATCAGGTCGCCATCGACTCGGTCGCCGCGAAGCTGATGGGCATGGACCCCATGGCCGACTGCAAGTTCGTGCGCCTCGCGCACGAGCAGGGCCTGGGCGTCGGCGATCCGCGCGACATCGAGCTGGTCGGCGACGTGGATGCCGGCAACGAAAACTGGCACTTCGACGGTCCGTTCAAGGAGATGACCTTCGCCTCCAAGAACCAGCATCGCATCTACTGGGGCCCGCTGAAGAAGCCGCTCGAGTGGTCGCTGAAGACCTGGCTCGCGCCGTGGTCGTACGTCGCGTCGGTCGCGTACCACGACATGTTCTGGTACCCGCGCTTCGCGAAGGAGAAGATGGCGCCCGTCCTCGAGAGCGACTGGGGCCGTCTGTTCGCGAACTGGGGCAAGGTCCCGAGCAACGACCGCGGCTTCCCGGACGTCGGCGAGCCGAACGCGGAGCTCATCCAGATCGGCGCGAAGCACTTCGCCGAGGGCATGCGCCTCATCGGCATGGCGGTCGCCGAGTCCCCCGAGATGAACGCCCGCAAGCGCCGTAAGCAGGCCGCCGAAAACAAGTCGACGTACTACTGAACGTCGCTTTTACAGCGTAAGGATCCGGCGCGCAGGCGCCTGGTCGCCTCTCGTCTACGGGCCCGCTGACGATTCGGACCCGAATCGTGGCGGGCCGTCGGCATTTCGCGG
>JAYTOQ010000829.1:0-12512 GCA_043747665.1 Polyangiaceae bacterium
TCGCTCGGCCTCGGCGACGTGGAGGACTTTCCCTTCCTCGATCCTCCGCAGTCGAAGGCCATCACCGAGGGCTATCGCGTCCTCGAGGAGCTGGGGGCGCTCGGGGAGCGCCGCGAGCTGACGCCGCTCGGCGAGCGTCTCGCACGATTCCCCGTCGATCCCCGGATCGCGCGCATGATCATGGCCGGCGCCGAGCTTGGAGTCCTGCGCGACATCCTGGTCATCGCCGCGGCGCTCAACATCCAGGACCCGCGCGAGCGCCCGCGCGAGCTCCAGCAGAAGGCCGACGATCTCCATCGCCGCTTCCGCGACGAGCGCTCCGACTTCGTGGGCCTCCTCCGCCTGTGGGACTTCGCCAAGGAGGCGGAGCGGAAGGGCACGTCGAATCTCCGGCGCGTCTGCAAGGAGAGCTTTCTCTCGTTCCTGCGGATCCGCGAATGGGGCGAGGTGCACCGCCAGCTCGAGGAGATCGTGCGCGAGCTGAAGCTGGACAAGATGGGACCGGGCGGAAAGGCCAAGAGCGGCGAGGACGCCTTTCACCGCGCGCTCCTCACCGGGCTCTTATCCAAAGTAGGAACCTGGAATCCCGAAAATCGTATCTATATTGGCGCGAAACAGACCAGGTTCAATATTCATCCTTCGTCGGCGCTCGCGCGAAAGCCGCCGGCATGGATCATGGCATTCGAGCTGGTGGAGACCACGCAGCTCTTTGCGCGCGTGGTGGCGAAGATCGAGCCGGAATGGCTCATGGAGGCCGCGCCCCATCTCCTGAAGCGAAGCTACTCCGAGCCCCACTGGTCGGAGCGATCGGCACGCGCATCGATCAAGGAGCACTCGACGCTCTTCGGGCTCACCATCGCGCGCGACAAGAGCGTCGACTACGCGACCGTCGCGCCGGCCGAGGCGCGCCTCATGTTCCTCGACCATGCCCTCGTGCGCGGCGAGTACCAGACGCGCGGCACGTTCCACGCGAAGAACCGGGAGCTCATGGAGGAGGTCTCGCGCCTGCGTGACAAGGCGCGCCGCAGCGACATGCTCGCCGACGACGACGCGCTGCTCGCATTCTTCGACAAACGCGTGGGGTCGGAGGTCGTCAACGGAAAGACCTTCGAGGCATGGCGCGAAGAGGCCGAGAAGATAGACCCCAAGGTGCTGTCGCTGTCGGTCGCCGACGTCCTTACCGGCGATCGCGAGCTGTCTCCCGACGACTATCCCGACGTCATCACGCTGCACGGCGCGAAGCTTCCCGTGACGTACCACTTCGATCCGTCGGCCGACGACGACGGCGTCACGCTCACGGTTCCGCTCGTGCTCCTTCCGCAGCTCGATCCCGGCGAGCTCGATTGGACGATCCCGGGCTGGCACCAGGAGAAGATCGCCGCGCTCCTCTACGAGCTACCACGCAACCTCCGTCGTGAGGTGGGCGAGATCCCGGAGATGGCCCGCACGCTCGCTTCGGAGCTCACGCCGTTCGACGGCCCGATGATCCCGAAGCTCGCACGGGCGATATCGCTTCGGACGGGCGCGGACATAGCGCAGGAGGCTTTCCGCCCCGACGCGATAGCCTCCCATCTCCGGCTGACGTGTCGCGTCGTCGACGAGAATGGCAAGATCGTGGCGCAGAGTCGGGATATCGACGACGTCCTGAAGCGATATGGCGCGCAAGCACGCGCGGTGTGGAAGAAGACCGCCGCTTCTCCGGCGTGGGAGCGTAGTGGGCTGACGAGCTGGGATTTCGGGGAGCTCCCGGCGTTCTTCGTGCGGCGCGTGGGCAACGCGGAGGTACGCACGTATCCCGCCGTCGTCGATCGCGGAGCCTCTGTCGATCTCGTGCTCCAGGAGTCAGCGCCCGCCGCCGAGACGGCGTCGCGCGCCGGCGTGCGGCGGCTGCTGATGCTGTCGGCGCGTGCTGCGGTGTCGTCGGTGGCGCCGCGCATTCCCGCGGCATTCGCGCGACCCGGCGGCGCCATGGCTTCGCGCACCGAGAACGAGGCGTTCCGCGCGATGGTGCTCGGGCGCATCGTGGACGCCGCGTTCGGCCTCGCCGAAAATCGACCGCTGCCGCGCACGAAGGCGGCGTTCGATCAGCTCGCAGCAGCAGGCGCGCCGCGCATCGCGCAGGCGTTCCGGCTCTTTACCGATGCCATCACGCCCGTGGCGAAGGAGCTCGACAAGACGCTCGTCGCGCTCCGCACGGCTTCCAAGCATCCGAGCGGGCGTGGCGCGCTCGTCGACATCCAGGCGCAGCTCGAGGGCCTCTTTCCGGTCGATCTGATGACGTGGGTGCCTCTCGCGACGCTCGAGCACTATCCGCGCTATCTTCGCGCCGCGCAGGCTCGGCTCGCGCGCGCCGTCACCGATCCGCGGAAAGACATCGACAAGCTCGCGCCCTTCACGACGCTCTGGACGGCCTTCGCCGCAAAGCGCGTTGCCGCGCGCGATCCGGCGGCGGCCGCGGAGCTGCGGTGGGCGTTCGAGGAGCTTCGCGTCGCGATCTTCGCGCCGGAGCTGAAGACGCCGGTACCGGTGTCGCTGGCGAAGGTCAGCGCCGCGCTCGCGGCACTCCGCTGAAGCTGCGCGCGACGGCGCGCGCCAGGCTGCAGGCCAAACTCACTGGGCGGGTGACGCGGCCTTCTTCTTCTTGGCAGCCTTCTTCTTCGGCTTCTTCACGGTCGCCGCCGCCGTGTCGTCGCTGCTCGGCGCGGCCGAGCTCGCGGCGCTGTCCGTGCCGTACATCGTGCTCGGTGAGTTGTCGGACGCAGCGGGCTTGTCGGCAGGGGCCTGCGCATCGGCGGCCGCGGCGCCCTTCTTGCCGGGCTTGCCCTTGGGCTTCTTGCCCGGCTTGCCGTCCGCCTTCGTCTCCGCCTCGGCCGTCGCCTTCGGCTTGTCGTCGGTGGCGGCCGCAGGCGAAGGAGCGTTGCCGGCCGCGTAGGTGCCCTTGTAACCAGCCCACGGATCCGCCTCCGCGACCTTCGCTTCTTTCTGTTTGCCACCGCAGCCCATGGAGCCGAGCGAAGCGAACACGACGAGCGACGCGAGGAGGGCGACGGTGTACGAACCGAGACGCATCGTTACTCGAAGTTCTACCACTGCCTCGGGCGTTGCGCCGGTGTGGAATGATGTCGTCAGATTACATCGTGTGGTGGATCGCCTGAGCCTCAGCCGCATCGCAACGGAAGAAAGCCTCGATCGTGATGGTGCGTGATGGTGTCCGAATGATGTCTCTGTCCGAGCTTGCGGATCCCCTCACGAGGGATGGATTCGCGTTCATCCATGCGCCGCGGATGCGGGCCGTCCTCGCGACGGCCGGGCTCGTCGACTGGGATGGGCTCGCCGAGACGTGGAACGATCTCGGTGTCGACATGTTCATGGCCGATGGCGGCCGCTACCGGCGGCGGCGCTTCGCGGCATTCTCCGCATCGGCCGCGGGCATCGAGCGAAAGCCGCATCAACCGCACTACCAGAGCCGGGACTACAACGCGCTCAACGGCGGCGTCGCGCGCTGGTTCTCGCCCGTCACCGACGCGACGGCGTCGCATCCCGCGATCCGCGCCATCCTCGCGACGTGCCACCGGCTGTTCGATTCCGTCACCCCCGAGGCCACGCGACCGCTCGCCTGGCATGTCGAAATGCATCAATTCCGCATCGAGACGGGCGCCGAGAAGGGCCTGCCGACGCCCGAGGGCATGCATCGCGACGGCGTCGACTGGGTGCTCGTGATGCTGGTGCAACGCGTGAACATCGCGAGCGGCGTCACCATGATGGAGGACGTCGCGCACCGGCCGCTCGGCAGCTTCACGCTCACCGAGCCGATGGACGCGGCGCTCGTCGACGACGACCGCGTGTTCCACGGCGTGACCGCGCTCAGCCGCCTCGACCCGGCACTCCCTGCCCATCGCGACGTGCTCGTCGTGACCTTCCGGCGCGCCTAGCGGCGGCGGGCGTGCTGCCGGACTGTGCTATTTGTCGGGCATGCGCGACACGGTCGTGACCGACGCTCTACGAGAGACCCTCGCACGCGCCCTCGCCGGTCGTGCGGACGTCGCGGTGGCGCTGCTCTTCGGCTCGCGCGCGCGCGGGAATCATCGGGTCGATTCGGATGTCGACCTCGCAGTGCTCGGTGACGTGGACCGCCTCGCGCTCGGCTCGGATTTGTCGCGTGCGATCGGGCACGAGGTCGAAGTGCTCGACCTCGCGGCGGCCGGGTATACGTTGCTGTCGTCGGTCGTCCAGGACGGCGTCCTCGTTCACGAGGGTGTGCCCGCCGCCTACGGCAGATGGCGCGCACACGCGCTCTCGCAGCTCGATCTCGATCGCGCCTGGTATGCCCGCATGCAAGCTGGCTATCTCGCGAAGCTCGCCGCCGGAGCAACGCGCTGATGGTCCGCGTCGAGCTCGTCACCGCGAAGCTCGCCGACCTCGGCGGCCGCATTGCGCGCGTCCGCAAGCACGCGTCGCCGACGGTGGAGGCTCTGCGTGCGGATCAGGATGCGCTCGACCTCGTGTCGTTCAACCTCATGTTGTCGGTGCAATCGGCCGTCGACATTGCGAGCCACATCATCGCTGACGAGGGCTGGCGTCCGGCGTCGACGTTGTCGGAGTCATTCGAGCGGCTCGCCGAGAACGGCGTGATCGCGAAGGTGACGGCCGCGGCGATGGGAAGAGCCGCGGGGCTGCGCAACGTCGTCGCGCACGGGTACGCGGCGGTCGACGTGGCTTCCGTGTACGCAGCCGCGTCGAGCGGCGTCGGTGATCTCGAGGCCTTTGCCGCCGAAGTCGCCCACTGGCTCCATACGCGAACGACGACGGGCTGATCGCGGCGTGTTTCGTCGCGAGCTGCGGCGGGGCCGGTCATGAACGACGAGCAGCTCGCATGGCTGGCCAACGCGACGGGCGCTGACCGCGCGCAGCGCGCCGATCGCGTCCAGTCGCTGTGGAGCGGCTACGGCGAGATCGTCCGCGTTCGTCTGACGGGCGCGCGCGGCGCGCGCGGGCAGGCGGATGCGAATCGCGGGGACCGCACGGTGATCGTCAAGTCCGTGAAGCCGCCGGCTCGCGTGCGCGGCAGGAGCGCGAGCAAAGCCGACGACGCATCGCATGCGCGGAAGTGCCGGTCTTACGACGTCGAGCTGGCGTGGTATCGGAGCTTCGCGTCGCGCTGTGACGTCGCGTGTCGCGTGCCGCGCTTCATCGCTGGCCGCAGCGGAGGAGGGGAGTGGCTCTTCGTGCTCGAGGATCTCGATGACGCGGGCTACGCGGAGCGCCGCCGTCGCGCAACGCCGCCCGAGCTGAACGTGTGCCTCGCGTGGCTCGCTGCCTTCCATGCGCGGTTCCTCGGCGTCGCGCCGGAGGGCCTCTGGAAGAACGGCACGTACTGGCATCTCGCGACGCGCACCGACGAGCTCGCCGCCATCGACGATGCCGAGCTGCGCGCCGCGGCACCGATCCTCGACCGGCAGCTGCGCGAGGCGAACTTCAAGACGCTCGTCCACGGCGACGCCAAGCTCGCGAACTTCTGCTTTGCGCCGGGCGGTCGGGCGGTGGCGGCCGTCGACTTCCAATACGTGGGCGGCGGCTGCGGCATGAAGGACGTCGCGTATCTCCTCCACGGCGAGCCGGCTTCGCCGGCCGTGGAGCAACGTCATCTCGATGCGTATTTCATGGCACTTCGTGAGCACGTGACGAGACTGCACCCGGCGATCGACGTTGCAACGCTCGAGTCGGAGTGGCGTGCGCTCTACCCGATCGCCGGCGCCGACTTCCGTCGCTTCCTCGCGGGCTGGCGCGGATGAACAGAGACGAACGCGCGTGCTAGCCTCGGCCGCGAAATGGGCGCAGGCAAGGACGGGCAGAAGGAAAAGAAGGAGATGGCTCCGCGGCTGCGCGGGACCGTCATCCTCCTGGGCAGCGTGCTCATGGTGGCGCTGAACCTCGTCCTCTCGGCGCGGCTCCACGAGCACTACCGGATGCTCTTTCCGCTCGCGGGCTTCTTCGCGCCCGTCGGGGTGTTCCTGATCATCCAGGGCGCATCCACCGAGGACATGCGGAGCGGCGTCGTTCCTCGTCGCTCGATCCAGCTCATGCTCGCGTCGATGCTCGCCGGCGCGCTCCTCGGTCTCTATGCGAATCACGTGAGATTCGGTCACGCGCTCTGATGCGCGCCGCGTCCATCCTCGTCCTGTCGCTCGCCGCAGCGTCGCTCATCGGCGGGGCGGCGGTCTTCGCGTGCAGGCGGCGCAACGAGGAGCCGGCGCACGCGCATGTTCCGCTCCCCGCCGGTGGCGTGGCGGTCGACGAGCCGGATGCCGGCGCGTCGCTCGTCGAAGACGCGCGTCGCTACGACGTCCGCAGCTGGTCTTTTGCGCTCGATCGTTACGAGATGCGCGTCGTGGATGCCGGCATGTCGACGGCGCTCGATGCCGTCCTCGCGCGCAGCGATGCCGAGCTCGTGGTCAACGGCGGCTTCTTCGATCCGCAGGGCAAGCCGGTGGGCCTCGTCATGTCGGAGGGCGCGATCGTGTCGTCCCTCGCGCCCGCGCTCTCGGGCGGCGTCGTCACGTGGGACGGCGAGCGCGCGAAGCTCTGGCAGAGCGAGTCCTTCGCGATGCCCGACGGAGCGCGCTTCGCGGTCCAGTGCCGGCCTCGCCTCGTGGTGGACGGCGCGCCCAACGTGAAGAGCGACGACGGCCATCGCTCGGAGCGAAGCGCGCTCTGCCTGCGGGACGGCGGCAAGGCGATGGATGTCGTCATCGTGAAGGGCACGACCAGCGAGAGCCCGGGCCCTTCGCTCTTCGCGCTCGGTCGCTACCTCGCGCAGCGCGGCTGCGAGGGCGCGCTGAACCTCGACGGCGGGCCGTCGACGGGCGTGGCCTGGCGAGAGAACGGCGCGGTGCGCATGCTGGCGCCGGCGCGACCGGTTCGCCATGCGGTGAGCTTCCGGCGACGCGGCGCGTGAGCATCGCTGAATCGGCTCGTCGCTAGATCGTAGTAGAACAGGCGCATGCTCCCTCGCTTTCTTCCCGCGCTGATGCTCGCGGCATGCGCCGCGGCGCGGCCGGTCCGCGACGTCCCGCCCGTCACGCTCCCCGTTGCGTCATCCAATGCGCCGGCCAGCAGCGCGCCGCCTCCCGTCGCGGACTCGAGAGCGAGCCACGTGAAGATGATCGACGTGCCCGCGGGCAACTTCGATATCGGCGAGGACTCTTTCGAGAAGAAGCACCCCAAGCGCAGCGTGGCGCTCCCGGCGTTCTCCATCGACGCGACCGATGTCACGGTCGCCGACTACGCCGAATGTGTCTCGGCGAAGGCCTGCACGCTCCCGCGCCACGACTCCGCGATCTGCAACGGCGAATCGAAGGAAGAGGGCCGGCGCGCCGTCAACTGCGTCGATCTCCGCCAGGCGCGCGCGTTCTGCGGTTGGGTCGGCAAGCGCCTCCCGAGCGAGGAGGAATGGGAGGCCGCAGCCCGGAGCGGCTCCGAGGAGACCCTCCGGGACACGTGGCCGTGCGGCGACAGCGGCTCGCCGCTCGTCTGCGACGTCGACGAGCCTCACACGGTCGCGAGCGACAAGAGCCCGCTCGGCATCATTGGCATGGCCGGCAACGTCTCCGAGTGGACCGCGACGCCCGCCGAGATGGGCAAGGGTCCTGTCACGCGCATCATCACCAAGGGCGGGAGCTACCGGGCCGCGGCGAGCAAGCGTCCCTGTCCGGGCGCCGCGAGCATGCACCGCACGGAGCCTATCCCGATCTCGGCTTTCGCTGCGTGCGCGCGGAGAGCGGCGACCTCCTCCGCAATGTCGCCCTCGAGGAGGTACCGCCGGCGCCCGACCTCTCCGAAGCCGTGCTGCTCGAGCGCTACTTCGCGGTCTGGAAGAAGGTGATCTCCGCGAAGAACGCCGCGGCGCAGCACGTCTCGACCGACGACGTGGACCGCGCCATCAAGGTGAAGCGAAAGCACTTCGATCGGTGGGAGCGCGGCACGACGTTCACCGTCGAGTATGATTTCGTCATCGACTGGGTGAGCGTCGACGCGCGCGACGGCCTCGTGGTGCGCACGGAGCCCGGCGAGAGCACCATCGTCCTGCGCGCACTGCCACCCGATCGCTGGCTCGACGTCGCCGACGTCGAGAGGCTGGCAAGCGATCCCGACGCTGGCAGCGTGAATGCCAACCTGCCGATCGGCAAGACGCTGAAGTTCCGCTCGCGCGCCGCCGCCATCGCCGCACTACCCGGAAATTCCGGCGCGAAGTTCAAGGGCGGCGGTACCGTCGAGCTCGCGCGTCCGCAGTGGCCGGTGAAGGACGTCTTCCTGGTGTCGACCGGCGTGATCGACGAGAAGAAGAACCTCTGCCTCGACGTCGTGCTCGACCTGATCACTGGCACGGCGGAGCGAAACCGCAACGCGTGCCGCTTCTACTGAGGGTGATCACGCACTCTCAGTCGCCTTTGGCCGCGCCCATCTTGGCCAAGTTATTCTGCGCATGCCTGCGAATGATGGCCGACGCCGGCGCGTCTGCGACCGTCTCTTCGTTCTGCAGCTCGACCTGATCATTCACGTCTCGACGCTCGATGCCCGGGGCTGCGGAAGGCCACGAACAGACCATCGCTTCTTCGCGCACTCCCTTGTCGACATCAATGGGCTGGAGCGCGTTGCGGTAGAGGAAGCGATGCTCGACCGTGCCGTTGCGTCGCTTCGTGATGCGACGTCCCAGTGGGTCGAGATCGTAGTCGGCGCGCACCCCGCCCGGCACCTCGACCGACGCGAGAAGGCCACGGCCGTCGTAGGCGTACTTCGTCAGACCCGCGCCGACCGTCTTGGTCAGGCGCTCACCGGTGGGCGAATAGGTGTAGGTTGCACCATTCATCGCCGTGACCCGGTCCTGGACGTCGATGGCTGCGCCGCCGTCGGTTCGATTGCCGTTCGCGTCGTACGAATACGTCGCCGCGTCGACGCCGTCCTTTCGAACGCGCACCAGTCGCCCGCGCACGTCGTAGTCGTAGTGCCATGTAACGCCGTTCTCGACCTTGTCGACGACGCGCGAGAGCGGGTCGTACGTAAGCGCAACGTCGAGAACGTTGCCGCCGGCCCCCTGCGACCGATAGGTCGCGACCTCGCCGAAGCGGGTATGCGTGAAGCGCTGGCCGGCGTTCACCACGTCGATCCCGGACAGCAGGCCCGTCGCGCTGTCGCGACCGACCGTGATCGCACCCGCACCGACGACGAGGCCGTCGCGATCGTACGAATACTTCGCCGAGCTCGTCCCGACCTGCTCGACCGAGCGTCGCAGCATGGTGTCGTAGGTGAAGCTCACGGTCCCCGGGGCAGGGCCCGTGGCCGCGAGGGAGCGCACGAGCACGCCGTCGTAGTCGAAACCGAGCGACGACCCCGGTGCGGTGACCTTGCGAAGCTGGCCCGTTTTGGCGTCGAACGTGAAGCCGAGCTGCCCGCCCGGATACGTGACCGCAGTAACTCGGCCCGCGGCGTCGTAGGCGAGTGACGAGGTCGCTCCGTCCTCTCGCGTCACAGAGGCGAGTGCGCGGTCGAGATCCTAGCTGAGCGCGATAGGCGCGTTCCCGGGCGGCGTGTAGCTGGTTTCGTTGCCATCCTTGCCGAACGTCATCGTGTGCTGGGGCTTGCCGGGAGGCGTGACGCCTACAAGGTCATCCATTGCGCTCCACGCGACGAGGCTCTTCGCGCCGTCTGCATAGACGAGTGCGGTCAGTCGCAGCGCGCCTTCGCGTTCCGCAGTTGTCGTTTGCCCGAGGGCATTCTGGACGCTCGCGAGCGCGCCAGAGCTCGGGTCGTACACCGCGCGTGTCTGGCGTCCGCCTTCGTCGACGGTCGCGAGCCGGCCTCGCTCGTCGTAGGCGAAAGTGACCGGCATCCTCCCCGGGTATTCCGCGCGCACGATGCGGCCCTCGCCGTCTATCGTCTCCTTCGTGACCCGTCCTTCGACACTGGTCGACGTGAGCACACGCATCGTCGCGTCATAGACGGTGGTGCTCCGTCCGTCGGAGCTGGTTCGCTCGCCTTTGAGGTCGATGAGCGCGCCGCCAGAGTCCTGCTGCGCCGTCCACACTTGCTGGTCGTTTCGAACCAGACCGCTCGGCAAGGTGACGACGTGCTTCGCGGCGTACGGAACCAGCATGCCGAGACGCGGATCCGCCTCTCTCGTCAGGTCGATGCTCGTCCCGTTCGGGAACGTCACGTTCGCGGTGCCGTCACGACGCATCGTCCACGAGATGTTCGCGCCGTCGGCCGCTTGGTAGGTACGGACTTCGTCTCGCCCGAGCCCACCTTGGAAAGAGTGAGCTTCGTGACGGCCGAGGCTCGTCGTGACCGTGCTCGTGACTCCGTCGGATGCGAGGCTGAAGCTCGCATTCTCGGCGGAGGCATCGCGCGTGAGTCGGCCGACCGGGTCGTACGCCATGGAATGGAGTCCGCCGCCGGCGTCGGTCCGCTGCGTCAGTAGTCCCCCCGGAGCGTAGGCGAAGCTCTCCTTGCGCCCGATTGGGTCCGTGACACTCGCGAGCCAACCATCGGCGTCGTATCCGAGCGTCGTGCTCTGGCCGAACGGCGCCGCAATCTGCGTGACCCGGCCGCTGGCGTCGCGCGTCATTGTCAGCGCGTTGCCGTGCCGGTCCTCAATGCGGGTCAATCGGCCGAAGGGGTCATACGTGAACGTCGTGACGACATCGGACGTCAGCCCGTCGAGCGTGCGCAGATGCTTGCCGCGACCGTCGAAGACGTAGAGCTCGGAGCCGTCCTCGTTCGGCATGAGGACGTCGGTCGCGGAGCCGCCTGGAAATGGCGCCGCGAAGGCGAGCACGGTGTTGTCGTCCTCGCTGACCGCGTAGAGCGTCCCGTCACGGCCGACCACCATGCCGGCGGCGGTGGCAGACGCGAGACGCGCGGCGGCGCCGGGCACGCTACGGCGGTCTCCGCCGCCCGCGAACGCTTGGACCTTCCCGCGGTCGACCCTCCGGATGCGCGAGTTTCCGTGATCGGAGACGTAGAGACCTCCTTCGCCATCGAGCGCGAGCGCGATCGGACCGTGGAACGTGGCGCTCGTCGCGAAGCCGCCGTCGCCCGCATTCCCGACCTCACCCGTGGTGCCGTCGGGCGCAATCGCAAGGCCGCGCGGCTGCGACAGATCGACCATCAACGCGGGTACGTTCTCGCCACTGTCGAGCCCACCGCCGATTGCGATCTCGATGGTGCTCGCGCGATCGATCCGCGCCACGACGTTGATGGGCGAGAGCGTGACGTAGATGCTCCCGTCGGGGCCTTCGGCGAGCTCGCCGGGGCGCGTGAGCTTCGCCTCGAGCGCGGGCACCGGGTTGGCGCCGAGCTCCTTCGTGCCGCCGCCTGCGATGGTGCGGACGATGCCGTCCTTACCGACGCAGCGAATGCTGTCCTCGTAGAGCTCGCTGAAGCAGACGCGGCCGTCGCGGAGAGCGACGAGGCCGCGCGGGTAGTTGATCTGGGCCGCGGCGGCGGGACCTCCGTCGCCAGCGTGCGCGGCGGTACCCGACCCGGCAAACGTCGTCACGTTACCCTTGTCGATCTTGCGAATGTCCTCCGCGCCCGCGGTCTCGGCGCCGTAGAGAGCGCCGGATTCGTCGATGGCGATGCCTGTGAGCGATCCGAAGTGCGCCGCCGCGGCAGGCACCAAGGGACCATCGACGCCACCGGAGCCATAGCGCGCGATGCCGGCAAACGCGCGAGCATTGGCGCCGATGCCATCGGAGTTCCGGCGCCCGCCGTCACCTCGGTAGAGCGTGCGACTCGAGGGATCGTAGACGTGCTGCGCGGAGAGGGACCACCCACCGAGCCCGAGCCCCGCCTGCTGGAACGCACCCACGCGGAACTCGTAACGGCGGTTGAGGAAGACCTCCTTTCGCGTTCCGTCGCCGGTGATCGTCTGCCCGTTGCCATAAGAGCCAAAGCTCTTCGTGTCGACGTAGACGCCATCGTAGACGAGCGCGACACGCACCTCCGCCACCGTTTCACCCGGCCATGCGCGGCCGTACGCATCGAGGCCGCTCCACGTGAAGACGTGATTCAGTTTCGGCGCTGCCGCGTACGTCTTCGTCTCGCTGATGCCGAGGACGGTGACCTCGACCTCGGCGCGCTTGAGCGAGGGCGGAATGACGGCGTCGGTGACGGGGACCGTGAAAGTCGCATTTCCGTGATACCCGGCTACGCGATCCGAGTGGTAGCTGAGGCCGACGTTCGTCCCGACGAGCGGGATGTCCTCGCCGAGGATCTGTCGTTCGCATTCGAAATAGGAGCCTCCCTTCCTCAGGCACGGCAGATCGGGAAAGCCGCCGCCTTCGCCCGCAGGAGGAAATATCGAATCGGACGGAGGACCGAATGCCCAGTTGAAATCGAATGACGAGAAGTGATTCAGCGTGACGCGGAAATAGCTGCCTGAAGGCGCAGCTCCGGCGAGCGCGGTCAGCTCCTCCGGCGTGATGCCGAGCGCGGCGAGCTCGGTGGGCGAGTCC
>JAYTOQ010000830.1:0-2832 GCA_043747665.1 Polyangiaceae bacterium
TGGGAGCGCTCTCCCAGGTATCGCTCCCGGGCTCGTCTTCCCAGCGACGCGTCGGCGAGGCCGGCGCCGCGACGGCCGGTGGACGCGGTGAAGGCGCCACGTTCGGCGCGACGGCCGGCGCGCGCGGCGACTGCAATCTCGCCGCGGCCGGCGGCGCGGGTGCTGCGGGCCCTGCGGGCGCGCGCGGCGCGGCCGGCGTATTCGGTACCGTCGGGGAGGAGACCGCGGGAGGTCGCGCCGCTCCGACCGGACGCGCTGGCGCTCCAGCCGCTGGGGTCGGCGCTGGGCCTTGTGCCGGGGTCACTCCGCGGCGCGCATCACGGGGCTCGCTCACATCACCAGGTTCTCTCATTCCGGCGCCGCATGCCAATGGAGTCGTCGCGGAAAGCGCGAGCGCTCAGTTTGCGCGCGAATGTCAGGTCGTGCTTGACGACGGCGCGCACGTTGCTTCGTGCCTCCGCAGGATGCGAACGAATCACGGCTCCACGTCGAGACGTCGTCGAGCCCGATGCTTAACCTATCAATCCGCACGAGAGCTCTTCGCGCTCGGGGCGGTGAAGACATGAACATTGCCGACCCCAAGGACCGGACGTCATCGAGCCGCAGCGCGACTGCGCGCGTCACCAGCGCGACCACCGGCCCTCGTAAGGGACGCGCGCGCGAGCGCGCCGAGCACGAGGTGCGCCCGCGCGCTCGCCGTACCCCCCACGAGCGCGCGGGTTCCGCTGACGTCGACGCGATGTACCTCGCCGAGATGGCGGCGAGCAGTATCCTCACGCCCGAGCAAGAGGTCCAGCTCGCCCGCCGCATCGTGGCTGCGGAGCGCTCGCTCATCGAGGCGCTCGTGCGCGCCCCGTCGGGCGCTCGCGCTCTGTGCAAGCTCGCGCACGAGCTTGCCGAGGGGAAGATCGACATCCGCGCCATCGTGCTGAACCCCGACCAAGCCGGCCTCGATCTCGTCAAGACCACCGAGAACGTGCGCGGCGCGCTCAGCGGAAGCTGCTCCGGCGACCCCGACCTCCGGGGTGCCGTCGTCGACACGCTCGCAGGCATCCGGCTCGACGGAGTCATCGTTGAGTCGGTCGTCACTGCGATCCGCAAAGGTGCGGCCGCATCGAGCGACGACGCAGAGGCGGCGATGACGATCGAGGCCTCCCGTAGCGAGCTGAAGCGCGGGAAGGAGCGTCTCGTCGTCGGTAACCTCCGGCTCGTCGTTCTCTTCGCGCGCAAGTACCTCAATCGCGGAGTGCCGCTCCTCGATCTCGTCCAGGAAGGCAACCTCGGCCTCATGCGCGCCGCCGACAAGTTCGACCACACGCGAGGCTTTCGCTTCAGCACCTACGCTGCGTGGTGGATCAAGCAAGCGCTCCAGCGCGCGCTCCTCGACCGGACGCTGCGCCTGCCGGTGCACGTCGCCGACGACCGCCGTCGCATCGCCAAGATGCGCGCGTCGTTCCTGACGCAACATCGCCGCGAGGCGACGCCCGAGGAGATTGCGCGCGTCACGGGCCTCACGCCGGAGCGCGTTCAGAACATCCTCACGCTGCCGCCGCAGCCGGCGAGCCTCGACACGCCCATGGGTGAGGACGGCGACGCGACCCTCGGCGACCTCGTCGCCGGGACGACCGAGCTGCCCGATGCCGCGGTCTCGTTGCGCGCCCTCGGCGGCCACATCGAGACCCTGATGGGCGCGTTGACGCCGCGCGAACAGCAAGTGCTGCGGATGCGCTTCGGCATGGGCGGCGCGCGCGAGCACACGCTCGAAGAGGTGGGCCGCGCGCTCTCGCTGACGCGCGAGCGCATAAGGCAAATAGAGCGCGCGGCGCTCGACAAGCTCCGGGCCCGCGAGTCGCGCGTGGAGCTGCGTAGCTATCTCGAACGCTGAGGAAGCCGGCCGCGCTCGATTGTCCTTGCCACGAAGCCGCCGCCACCTCAACGTCGGCTCGCCGTGGGAGCGTTAGGGTGGAGCCGGCTCCAGTTCGGCTTCACGATCACCTACCACTACTTGTTCCCCCAGCTCACGATGGGACTCGCCCTCGTGATCATGGTGTTCAAGGCCCCTCGCGCTGCGGTCGCGCGTCGAGCACAAGGCTCCTCATGCGGACGTCGAAGGGAACGTCACCGCACGTCAGCGCGGGGAGCATCGCGTTCTCCACCATCGGCTTCATGGCGACGGCGGCGACGCAGCCCGCGCACTTCGCAGCATTCGTCCATCGCCCGTGGCTGTGGCCGTTGCCCGCCGTCGCGGTCGGCTCTGCGACGCTCTGCCCGCGCGTCGTCGCTGCCGGGCGCGAAGGTCGCGCGTTCCTGCTTTCGTGTGCGTTCCTCGCGAGCTTGCTGTTCGCGACCGTGGGGACACTCTACCCCGTGCTGCTGCGCTCCACGATCGATGCACACTACACGCTCGACGCGTTCAACGCTTCGTCGCGCGCCACCCTCGTCATCGGGCTGAGCGTGTGGATCCCGGCGATGCTCCTCGCCATCGGCTATTTCACCTCCGTCTATCGCTCCTTCCGCGGGAAGGTGCAGATCGAAGACACGCACCACTGAGCCGGGGTCACGCCGTGCGCGGCAAGCGCTGGCGCGCCGAGAAGTAGCCGGCTCAGGGGTCCTTGCGCCGCCGACCGCCGGCCCGGGACGGCCCTCGCTGCCGGAGGCGCTCGAGCACCGTGTGTATGTTCCACGCATCGTCGCGGAGGTCGCGCTCGCACGTGACCGCGAGAATCGTTCGCAGACGGCGCGACGGCGCGCCGCGGTGGTCGAGCGCGCAGACCTCGCCGTCGAGAACGCAGTCGTCGGCATCGAGCGCTGGCCGTCCCACTTCAGCTCGCA
>JAYTOQ010000831.1:0-6462 GCA_043747665.1 Polyangiaceae bacterium
CGCGCGACGCGGTAGGCTGCGCGCGTATGAGCGACGAGAACCAGCCCATCGAACACCACCTGTTTCGCGACGGCACGCTCTTCGAGGAGATCGAGATCATCGAGAGCAAGATCGATCCGACAGTCAGCAACGAGGACTGGCACGTGCGGATCACCTTCCGCGTCGAGGAGGACCTGATCACGAGCTGCGCGTTCGGACTCATCTTCGTGCTCGGCGTCCTCTCCTTCCACGACGGACGCCCGCGAGGCGTGTCCGGGGAATGGTTCGAGGACGCCGACCAGTTCACGGCCGCTGACATGCTTCGGCACCTGTCGTTCGAGCACGGCAAGCTGCACATGTACGTCGACTACCTGCGCGGCCGTTGCGTGAAGACGAGCGTGGACGTGTCGAGCGACGGCCACGTGCTCCTGGAGACGGTGAACCGAGGGCAGGCGGCGACGCGCTGGGTGGACCGGCTCAAGGGGAAGAAATTCCTGAGGCCCGTCGAAGCGTGAACGGCACAGCCGTCCCAAAGATCGACCGTTCGAAGTTGCGGGAGGCGATCCGCAAGCTCGGCGACGAGCTCGTCTTCTACCTGCTCGACGAAGCCCTCGACCTCGTCCCGGACGCCAAGCTCGCCAAGCTCGTCGGGAAGTACCTCGACGTGAAGGGTCTCCATCTGGACGCCGCGGGCCCCAGGACCGACCTCTTCGGTGAAGTGGAGGACTTCAAGACGCGCAGCCTCGCGAGCGGTTTCTACGAAGGCTTCAGGGTCCACTCGAAGAATTGCGCGGAGCTATCCAAGGGAACTCGGGCCTGGATTGCCGGGTGCTGCCGGCTTTTCGAGAGCCTCATCGAGATGTCCGCCAAAGGTGACCCTGCCAAGGTCGCCGCCGCGTTCGAGGTCCTGTTCGATCTGCTCCGCCGGATAGATGAGGGTGAGGAGATCCTCCTCTTCGCGGACGAGGGAGGCTCATGGCAGGTCGGCGTGGATTGGAAGCGTGTCCTCCCGGCGTGGTTCAAGTGCCTCTCCCGCACGACCTCGGCTGAGGAGTACGCACGCCGGGTAGAACAAGTGGTCGAGGGGCTCGACCTACCCGGCCGAGCCGGGCATCTACAAACGGCGGGCGGGCTGGCCACTCCGGCGCAGCGAAAGGCTCTCTTCCCGTCCTCGGGCCCGACACGTTGACGCCCTCCCTCGACCGCGAGTTAGGCAAATCCCCTTCCCCGCTGCTGGCTCAACCTCGTCCAACTCGATGAGGTTGGCGCCGCCATTGCGCCCATCGGCGTCGCGCCCAACACGGAGCCGACCGCGCAGCCTTCTGAAGAGCCCTGACCAGCAAGCCGCCAATGCGCTCCGTCGCCAGCCGAGCCTTCGTCTGGGATCTGGCGATGCCCTCGGGGCGCTTGGCTCGGACGGGGGGCCGGCACCGCCGCTGAGCCGCATGGCGGAAGCCCAGCGCGCGTGCTCGGCAAGGTGAGCGGCGGCGACCGATATCGGGCGCCGCTCGCACGGACTTCTCGTCGCGGGATCGGGATCACGGCTTCGCGGGCGCGCTCGTCCACCGCGTCCCGATCTGCCGGCAAAAGGCCCGCGCCACCAAGAGACGGCACGGTTTCAGCGCCGGTCACCTGTTCACGCCACGCGCGACGCGCGGCGGACAGCACAGGCCGGGTGGAGTCGTCGTGAACCGGGTGTGGGTGCGAGGCTGAAACCAGGCGCCGGCGGCGGGTGTGGCGCGGGAGCGTGGATGTCGCGGCGGTCCACCATTAGCCCCCTGCGTTGATTCGCGAGCTAGATCGAGGTGGCTAGCAACTTGAGGTACGAGCGGCCGAACACTCCGCCATGGATCGCATCGAGGGAAGCTCCACCGCGCGCGCCGCTACGTGGAATGACGACGAGTACGACAAGCCGCTTCCCGGCGTTGCGCAAAAGACTGCGGCAAACATCGCGAACGCGCCGTGGCTGTCGGATGCTGCTCCTGGCACGAACGGTGTCCCCGGCGCGTATCCGGCAGCCATCTTCTCCAATCCCGCCATGTATGGCCCGGCGGTCTCACTCGCAAAGCCCCCTGCCCTAGCCGCGCCAAAGCCGGAACCGCTCGCCGCGGCGCCGAATTCGCTGAAAGGCATCACCCTGGCGAACGTGGCCGCGAAGCTGCCCACGGGCACACGCACGGACTCGACGCGCGCCTTCAGCTGCGGCGCGGGGTACAAGCTATACCCCGAGGTCGCGAAACAGCCGGACGGCAAGGACGCCATCGTCTACTGGACTGCGTTCAACCGCGAGACGAAGCGCACCGAGTTCGTCGTCGGGCCAGACGCGCTTCGCACGTTCACGTCCGCGCCGCGCGACTACGCAACGGCGGCGGCGAACGGCTTCATGGGCGGCGATGAGGTGACGCGCGAAAGCGTCAAGGCGGTCGACGAGACGATGCGTCACGGGGTTGCCGCCGGACTCGGTCAAGCGCTGCACGCGTCGCACGTCGCGTGGACGAATCCTGACTGGGTCGTGAAGACAGTGACGAACACGAGCGCCGCGTTCGTTCAGTCCGTCGCTGTTGCGGATCGACTCAAGGTCGACATGCGCGCGGCAGCCGCGGAGCGCGCGGTCGGGGAGGTCGGCAGCACCAGCTTCCTCGAGCACGTGAACAATGATCTGCCGCTCGGGAAGACCGACGGCACCCGCGCGATGAACTGCGCCAACTGTGCTATCGCGACAGATGCGGCGATCGGTGGGTCGCCGGCGTCGGCGCTACCCGGCGTGAAGACCAGCGCGGCAGACTTGAGCGCTCATTACGGGACGCGATGGAGCCCGGCGTGCACCGCAAACGACATCGAAAGCGCGCTGAAGACCGCCGGCGACGGCACCCGGGGTATCGTCTTCGGCGAGGTGCCCAACCGAAGCTATGGACACTTCTTCAACGTCGTGAACGACGGCGGCGTCGTGCGATATCTCGACGGCCAGCCCGGCGCGATGACGTCGCCGGCCGGCTACTCTCGCCTCTGGCTGCTGCCCACGAACTGAAGGACGCCTCGATGATCACCTACGAAGAAGCCAAGACGCTCGCCCTCGCGCGGCTCGCCAAGGACTCGCCGACGCTCGATCTCGTCATCCAGGACGAGCAGACCATCATGAAGCCTTACGGCTGGATCCTCTTCTACTGCACCCGCCAGTACGCCGAGACCGGCGACTTCCTCCACATGCTCGGGGGCGGCGGCCCGTTGGTCGTCCGGCACAACGGGCGGACGGATCAGCTGGAGGGGCGCATCGCAGCCGAGCCCACGATCGCCGAGTGGGAGCGCAAGAACGGGCTTAAGGGGTAACCACGCGCTCGTCATAGGTCGCGCGCCTCGGGTCCCGGCGGCATTGGTCTTCGTCACGGGCGCGGAATTACTCCGGCTCGCCCCTCGCGTGCGATCCCGTTCAGCGGCCCCATTGGCTCGCCGTCGAGGGTCGACCGACCTCCGCGTGCACTCTACATGTTCCACCCCACTTGGCCCCCAAAGGAAGCCGATGGGACCGACTCCGTCGTCTTCTACAAGGCAATGAACCGCGAGACGATGCGCGCCGAGTTCGTCGTCGGCGTGTTCGCCCACGGAGATCCAGACGGCGCTGCCGTCATCGACGATCCAACCTATGTAGAGTGGGGGATGCTTCAGACCACCCCGAGGAAGCCATGATCACGCGCAAGGAAGCAGAGGCCATCGTTCTCGACCGGCTCAACGCGACAGCTCCGAGCACGCACCGCGCCGCGGTCGTCGATGCATGGTTGAAGCCCTACGGTTGGGTCGTCCTCTACGACTCGGAGGCGTAGGTACGGGACGGCGACGACATGAAGCGGTTCTTCGGGAACGGACCGAAGGTCGTTATGCACGATGGGACGGTTCACGCGCTCGGAAGCGCCCGGCCGGCGGCTGCCGAAGTCGAGGCGTTCGAGCAGGAGCGCGGCTTGCTGGCTGGTTGAGCGCGCGAGCCGTGAGGAGAAGCGCGTCGCGAATCACCTGGGGAGCCAGTGCGGTCAGGCTTCGAGCACGGCCACCTTCAACGCGGGCTACAAGAGCTTCTACCTCCTGCGGACGAACTGAACGAGGACATGTGACCACCCTTCCCGAAGCCAAGAACCTCGCGATGACGGCGCTGTGCAAGATGAGCAGGCGGAGCGAGGCGGACCTCGCGTTCGTCGACTCGCTCACGTCGTGCAAGCCCTACGGGTGGGTCCTCTTCTACAACTCGCGCCAGTTCGTCGAGACCGGCAACGAGCTCGAGGCGCTCGGCGGCAACGGCCCGGTCGTCGTGCTCCACGACGGCGCGATCCACTTCCTCGGCAGCGACCGCGAGGGCGAGGTCACGATAGCGGCGTTCGAGCAAGAGCAAGGGTTCTAGGCTCTCGTCAGGACGAGACTGGGAGGAGAGACTCACCGGTGTGCTCGGTGAGCGCGAGCGAAGGCTAGGACGTGGGCGCCCGCCCATCGTCCGCCGCGGAGGCGAGTGCTCCTCATGTAACCTTTACGCGTGGCCCCGACCTCCCTGTCCCCCGGCAGCATCTTCGCGACCGACTTTCGCATCGTTCGCACGCTTGGTGAGGGAGGCATGGGCGCCGTCTACGTGGCCGAGCAGCTCAGCACCGGCAAGCAGCGGGCGCTCAAGACGATGCATCCGCAGTTCGTGGCCGACGCCGGGCTGCGCGAGCGGTTCGCGCAGGAGGCGCGGATTGGGGCACGCATCGAGAGCGAGCACGTCGTGGACGTAGTCGCCGCCGGCATCGACGCCACGACCAAGATGCCGTGGCTCGCGATGGAGCTCCTCAAAGGCGAGACCGTCGCGGAGGCCGTTGCACGCGGGCGGATCATCGAGCCGCGGTTCGCGAGCGACTGCTTGCTCCAGCTCGGCGACGCACTGGCCGAGGCGCACGTGGCAGGCGTCGTTCATCGCGATCTCAAGCCGGAGAACCTCTTCCTCACCACGACGAAGCGAGCGGACGTGCCGTTCGTCCTCAAGGTGCTCGACTTCGGGATCGCCAAGCTGCTCTCGGAAGGAGCCACGGGCGTCACCGCGACCATTGGGACTCCGATGTGGATGGCGCCCGAACAGACCGAGCTCGGCGCGGCCATCACGCCGGCGACGGACATCTGGGCGTTCGGGCTGATCGCCTTCTTCGTCCTCACGGGTCAGTCGTACTGGCACCTGAAGCTCGAAGGGCGCGACGTCTCGGGCGCAGCGCTCTTGCGTCAGATCGTGCTCGATCGGTTGCCGCTTGCAAGCGAGCGCGCCGCGGCGCTCGGCCTCACGACCCCGCTGCCCGACCGCTTCGACGCATGGTTCGCACGGTGCGTAGCTCGTGACCCGGCCGAGCGATTCGCGGACGGCCGTGCAGCGCTCGATGATCTACGAAAGGTCTTCGACGCTTCCTCGCCCTCTCTCTCGGCGACCGTCCCCGCCGACCTCGGGCTCGCGAGAACGCAAGCAGCGCTGACCCCCACGCCGGGCGTCGGCGCAACGTTGCCGCTCCCGGCGCTGACCCCGCCAACCCCGCCGACCCCGTCGAGACCGGCGGTCGCGACCACCGACGGCGGGATCACGGGCGTCACCCCCGCACCCGTCGCGCCCAGGCCTCCTGCACCGGGCAAGAGCATTCGCGCTCTGGTCGCCGTAGCTCTGGTCGCAGCCATCGGGGGGATCTACGCGCTTCGCACGCGCGGGGTGACGACCCAGGAGCGCATGGCACCGGCGACGAGCGTAGGTGCGCCGGCGTCCGCCTCCGCGCAGCCTGCAGAGCCTCCGTCGAAGACGACGCCGGTTCAGCCACGCGACGGACGGCTGTTGTCGTCGACGCCCGTAGAGCTGAAGTGGTCGCACACCGAAGACACGACGCGCGATCACGACATCGAAGTCGTCCGCGGCACGAGGACCGCAACCGGCGAGCAGGGTCATTCGCCGCCTGGCGTCTCCTACGTCATGTGGCCGTGGCCGGGCGAGCGTGCAGAGCCAGGGGCCTACCGATGGCGGGTGCGCGAGGCGGACGCCGGCTGGAGCGAGTGGGCAACGTTCTCGTTCTATCCCTCCGTGCTCGATCGCATCGTCGACCAGAAGAAGCTGCGCGTCGGAATGGAGACCACCTACCACGAGCCGTTCGTCTACTACGACGCGCACGAGAAGAAGGTCGTCGGCTTCGACGTGGACCTGGCGAACGAGCTCGCATCCAACCTGGGCGTGACGCTCGAACGTGTGTCGCACGAGTGGAAGGACCTCTTCACCGGCGTCGAGGAACGCGAGCTCGATGTCGTCGTCTCGGCGGTGAGCATCACCAAGGAACGGGCTCGGAAATATGGCTTCTCCGACCCTTACCTGCGCACCGGCGTCGTCGTGACGACGCGCACCTCGAGCGAGCGCCTCACCGCTCCGGGCACCGGCAAGACGATCGGCGCTCAACGCCAGACGACCGCCGCGCAGACCGCGAAGCACTCGTTCCCGCAGGCCAC
>JAYTOQ010000832.1:0-14225 GCA_043747665.1 Polyangiaceae bacterium
CGGTCGCCACCGGCTGCGCGGCGACTCCCGTGACGACTCCGCGCTCGCGCGTCGCGAAGGACCTCGGTTGCACGACCGAAGGAACGAAGGTCGAGCAGAGCGCCGAGATCCCCGGCGAGAAGTCGGCGCGCTGGCAGGTCACAGGCTGCGGTCGCACTGGCGTCTACGTCTGCACGACGCCCGTGCGCGACTGCTGGCGCGAAGGCGAGATCGGACCGCTGTCGGCGTCCCCGCTGTCTGCGCCCGCTCCCGCGACGCCGCCAGCGCCGTCTCCGTCACCGTCTCCGTCGCCCTGACGCACAAAGGCCGAAAAGCACGACGCCGGGGAGGACGTCGTGTCTTTCGAATTGTTGTCGTCGCGGCGACTCGCGGCGACTCGCGACGACGCGACGACGCGTCACCGCGTCTTACGAGGAGCGGAGCTCGTCGCGAGACGACGTGGACGGCTGCTCCGAGCGGGCACGGGCCCAACGCTGAATGGTACGGCGGTCGATGCCGAGCGCCGCAGCCGTGTGAACCTTGTTGCCGCCAAAGCGACGGAGCGCGTAGTCCACGTACACGCGCTGAAAGCGGTGCATGGGGACGAGGCCTTCGGCCGCTTCGATGAGCGCATCGAGCGCCTCGGGCGTTGCTTCCTTCGGAAGCGGGGTGGAGCGACGCTGGACGACGCCGCTGTTCGGCGACAAGGCGGCCGAGCCGGCATGACGCGCGACGCGTCGCTTCAGGTCTACGACGGCGAGGAGCTGGCCGATCTGCGCCGAGGCGAGATCGATCGAGCCGCCGAGCGCGGTGCTGGCGCCGAGACGGGCGGCCTTCACAGCGAGGTCGGTGTTGTCGGTCGCCACGAGCACGCTCGCGCCGATAACGGCGCGGCCGACGAGCTCGAGAACTTCGTCGTCGGCAAAGCCGGCGGCGGAGATCACGACCACGTCTGTGTTCTCGAATGCTTCCTGCGCTGCAGCGCGCGTCGAGAGACGGCGCACTTGGCAGCCCTGCTCACGCAGTGTGTTCTCGAGTCCCAGACCCTTGTCGCCCTCGACAAGCAGTGCACTGAAACGAGCCGAAGGAATTGCGCTGGCGATGTTCACCGTATCTACCGCTCCTGTCTCCTCTGGCAGCCGGTTGATCCAGCACCCTGCGAGGCACGCGACCCCCTCAGCACCCGACGTGCCAGCCGTGCTCGCGGCAAAAAGCTCCAAATTTTCGTGACGCGTGCCCCCGAGCACGTGTGGCTGAACGCCCCGTTGCCGCACCCCCGTGGGGCGCGTTGACCCAATGCCGCACTTCGCAATGGGCTCAGCAACGTCCATCACTCCGCTGCGGCGGGGCGCTGAGGTACGGTATCCCCATGAAAGTCGCGACGAAATTTGCTCTCGCCTTTCTCGCGTGCGGCATTCTGAGCGTCCTCGTCTACTCCTCGGTTGCCGCTTCGCGGGAAGCGCAGAGCATGGAGGAGACCGTGGCCGAAGACCTCGCGTCACTCGGCCACACGTTGAGCCTGGCGGCGCTTGCCGTGTGGGAGCACGAAGGCGAGAGCCGCGCGGTCGAGCTCGTCGGGTATACCGATCGTGACGAACGCATCGAGGCCAGGTGGACGTGGCTCGACGTCGAGCCGACGAGCGCGCTCGCGCCGCGGGCCGGAGCCGACATCATCAGCGCGGTCCGCAAGGGCGACGTGCGTACCTGGGTCGCCGTACGGCCGAGCGGAGCGCGCGTCGTCTACGCCTATCTCCCGTTGTTGCGGGCTGGACAGCGTCCTGCAGCGCTCGAGCTCTCGCGTCCGCTCGTCGCACGCTCGAGCGTGTTCTGGACGGAGGTCAGCGAGCAGCTCGTCGCATCGACGGTCGTCGCCGCGTTCGCCACGTTTCTCGCCGTCGTGCTGACGTCGTGGATCGTCTCGCGTCCACTGGCCGAGGTCGCGGAGCAAGCGCGACGCATCGGAGCGGGTGACCTGTCGCGCCGTCTCCCGGTCCAGAGCTCGGACGAGGTGTCGTCGCTGGTCCACGATCTCAATGCCATGTGCGACCAGCTTCGCGACGCGCAGACGCGCGTCGACGACGAAGGACAGAAGCGGCTCTCCGCTCTCGAGCAGCTGCGCCACGCCGATCGGCTCCGCACCGTCGGTACGCTGGCGTCGGGTATCGCCCACGAGCTGGGGACTCCGCTCGCCGTGATCGCCATGCGCGCCAAGATGATCGCTACGGGCGAGGTGCCGGAGAAGGACGCACCCGAGAGCTGCAAGATCATCGCAGCGCAGGCTGATCGCGTGACGAAGATCGTCCGGCAGCTGCTCGACTTCGCGAGGCGTCGTCCGCCGAATCGATCGATTGCGGAGCTCCGAGAGCTTGCCGAGCGCGCTGCGAGCCTCCTCTCCACGCTCGCGAAGAA
Organism: Polyangiaceae bacterium; assembly: GCA_043747665.1. Lineage (GTDB taxonomy): Bacteria > Myxococcota_A > Polyangia > Polyangiales > Polyangiaceae > Labilithrix. The sequence continues at coordinate 2,389 of JAYTOQ010000832.1, forward strand.
GTCCAACGTCGACGTCGTCGTAGACCCGAAGAGCAAGCCGGTCCGTGCCAACGTGGATGCCGCGCAGATCGAGCAGGCGGTCACGAACCTCGTCATCAATGCCGTCCACGCCATGCCCAGGGGCGGCAAGGTGACTGTTGCAACTCGCAACACCTTCGCGGCGCCCCCGTCGAGCCCAGGCGAGGAGCGCGAGTGCGCCGTGATCGAGATCAGGGACGAGGGCGAAGGGATCCCGGAGGACCACATGGGCCGGATCTTCGAGCCTTTCTTCACGACGAAGGGCGTCGGCGAGGGCACCGGGCTCGGCCTCAGCGTGACCCACGGAATCATCGAGGACCACGAGGGTTGGATGACTGCGACAAGTGAGCTCGGGAAAGGCAGCACGTTCACGCTCTACCTGCCGGTCTGACGCATCGCGATCGCCAGACAGGAGAAGTAGACTTTCGCCATGACCGCCGCTGCTCCGAACACCCGGGCGAAGTCACCGTCCATTGCCGACGCTCGCCATCGCATACTGATCGTCGACGACGAGCCGGAGATGGCCACCGTGATCGAGGAGGCCCTCGTGCGTCGCGGTTACGTCGCGACCAAGCAGCACACCGCGGACGGCGCCTGGGAGCTCCTCGAACGCGAAGACTTCGATGTCGTCATCACCGACATCAACATGCGCGGCATGAACGGCGTCGAGCTCACCGAGCGCATCGCCCAGAACCGTCACGACGTGCCGGTCATCGTCATCACGGCGTTCGGCTCGATCGAGACGGCCACGGCGGTCCTACGCGCAGGCGCCTACGACTTCATCACGAAGCCCTTCGAGATCGCCCAGCTCGTGGTCGGCGTCGAGCGTGCCATCCAGAACCGATGCCTCCGCGAGGAGGTCAAGCGCCTCCGCGAGGAGGTCGCTCGCGCCAAGCCGACGTCCGAGCTCCTCGGCGAGAGCCCTGCGATGCGCAAGGTCCACGAGACCATCGCGCGCGTCGCGGACACCGATGCGACGGTCCTCGTGACCGGGGAGAGCGGAACCGGCAAGGAGCTCGTCGCGCGCGCCTTGCACAAGCGCAGCAAGCGCAGCGAAGGCCCGTTCATCGCCATCAACTGCGCCGCTATGCCCGAGGCTCTCCTCGAGAGTGAGCTGTTCGGCCATGGCAAGGGCGCCTTCACGGACGCGAAGACGGCGAGAAGGGGCCTCTTCCTCGAGGCAAGCAACGGCACGCTCTTCCTCGACGAAATTGGCGAGATGCCCGCAGGCATGCAGGCCAAGCTCCTGCGCGCGCTCGAGGAGCGCACCGTGCGCGCCGTGGGGGCGACAGTCGAGACGGCGTTCGACGCGAGGATCCTCGCGGCCACGAATCGGGATCTGGAATCGCTGGTGGAGAGCGGCAGCTTCCGAGAGGATCTCTACTACCGCATCAACGTCGTGCAGCTCGCGCTGCCGCCGCTGCGCGCTCGCGGAGGCGACGTCCTCGCGCTCGCGCAGCAGTTCATCACTCGCTACTCCGGGCCCATGGGCAAGAAGGTCCGTGGCTTCTCCAGCACCGTCGGTGAGCGGCTGCTCGCCTACGCGTGGCCGGGAAACGTGCGGGAGCTGCAAAACTGCATCGAGCGCGCACTGGCGCTCGCGCGATTCGAGGAGCTGACCGTCGAGGATCTTCCGCCGAAGGTCCGCGACTTCAAGCCGTCGTTCGTCGTCGTGGCCACCGAGGATCCGACCGACCTCGTCACGATGGAGGAGGTCGAGCGACGCTACATCCAGCGCGTGATGGAAGCGGTCGGCCAGAACAAGACGCAGGCGGCGAAGGTGCTCGGCTTCGACCGCACCACGCTGTACCGCAAGCTCGAACGCTACAAGCTCGGCGGAGCGCCCGTGCCCGGCGGGAAGGACTGATCTCCGTAGTTCGGATTCCTTGATTGGGAATCAGGGACATTGCGAATACCTACTACGTAAGTCTCGGGGCGGGCGCCTGCGGCGCAGCAGGTGTCGCCGCTACAGCGCGGCGCGTGCCCCCTCCTGCCCTCCGCCCAGCCACGAAGGTGCGCTGGGGTGCGCAGATCGCGGTCTGTCGATGTTTTGCCATGGTCCCGGAAGCGTCTCGACGGTTCTGAGACGCGATTGTGACTCACATCGGTGGTCGCATCTCTCACGAGCGGCTCTCGTCATGCGTCGCATGACGACGACCGCCCGCGCGTTACAGCCTGACACTCATTTTTAGTTGGGATTGGAATTTAGTTAATTTCCCATATGCATTCCACGTAAAAACGTTATGTGGCCCTGCTTCGCGCCTCTGACTCATTCCGGAACGGCGCGCTTCGCGCGGTCGCTCGTACTTCCGTGGCCGTCAGTGGCGCGGCGCTCGTCGTGGCCGCCTTCGGGGCGCCGGATGCGCACGCTTTCGTCGTCAAGAAGACCTCCAAGGGAGAGCTCGTCCACTGGGACCAGCGCACCGTGGACTACACGTTCGACCCCTCCGTCGACCACAACGTGCAGGATGCGGTCACGGCGACGAGCCTGGCGATGTCGAGCTGGAGTGGCACCGTGGGCGCGCCCGAGCTGCAGGGCCACGCGGCGAGCACCGTGGTCGACGCCCCGACCAAGCCCGGCTTCGACCAGAAGAATGGCGTCTTCTTCATGCCCGACGGGTACACGCCCGCCGGCCGCGCGCTCGCCATCACCGTCCTCACCTACGACAACGCCTCGGGCCGCATCCTCGATGCGGACATCATCGTCAACGGCGCGTACAAGTTCGCGGTCCTCCAGACGCGGGCGGACGTCGCCAAGCAGGGGCCCGTCGTGACCGGCGCGCATCCCTCGAACACCGATGGCATCACGCACGTCGACGAGCCGTCGACGTCTACGGACACGGTCTACGATCTCCACCACGTGGTGGCCCACGAGCTCGGTCACTCGCTCGGCATGAACGACGAGATGGAGCGCAAGGGCTCGCTCATGTACCGCTACTCACCGCCCAACGACACGTCGCTGCGCGCGCCCGCGAGCGACGACATCGAAGGCCTCGCCGAGCTCTACTCGACGAAGCTTCAGGCGTCGGGCGGTTGCGGCAGCGCCACCGTCGCGCCCAAGAAGCCGTCCTTTGCCGCCTCGCACTTCGCCATGGTGGCGACGCTGGGCTTCCTCTTCTTCCTCATCCTGCGCGGTCGTAGCGATCGTCGCGCGCGCCTCGCGTTCGTGGTTGCCGCCGCCGTTGCCGTCTACGTCATGCTCCCGAGCATCACGAAGGACGGCGGCAATGTCGCCAAGGCGAGCGAGCTCGCGCCCGGTCAGGCCCGTGCCAAGGTGCTCACCACGTCGACCTCGATGGAGGACGGCCTCATCAAGACCACCTACAAGCTCGCTACCACCGTGTGCCGCACCACCACGTGCCCGAAGCTCGGCACCGGCGTCGCCTGGGGCGGTACCGCGGGGAACATCACGCAGGAAGTCGGCGGCCAGTACGCGCCCGTAAGCGGCGACGACGTCGACGTCTCGTTCACCAAGCTCCCGAGCGACCTCGCGGTGCTCTCGACGCCCTTGGGCGCCCCCGCTTCCGACGCGGCGTCGGTCCGCGTCGTCACTCCGGCGAACTGATCGCGGCCTTCAGCGTCGCCGTCGACGGGCGCCACGAACCGCGTCCGGGCAGGGCGCGCTTCAGCACCAACGTGGTGTTCTGATCGAGCGACACGCGCGCGCCCGCCTCGTATTCCGCTTCGTGTTTCATCGAATCGAAGCGCGTGTCGATGCGCAGCGACCAGCGCGTGCCCCACTCGAGCGGCGGCAATACGAAGTCGACCGCGACGCGCGATCCATTGAGCAGGAGCAGGAACGAGTCGTCGATGACCGGCTCGCCTGCGTCGTCGCGCCAGTCGAGCGCGTCGCCCGCGAGGAGTAGCCCGATGGCGTTGTTCTCGGGCTTCTGCCAGTCGATGAGCGTCATCTCGCGACCGTCGCGACGGAACCACGCGATGTCCTTCAGCTCGCTGCCGTCGACGCGCTGCCCCTTGAAGAAGCCTGGGCGACGGAACACGGGATGCCGACGCCGGAACGCGAAGACGTCCGAGGTGAAGTCGAAGAGCGCCTTGCGCTCCTCGTCGAGCTCCCAGTCCAGCCAGGACAATGCGTTGTCCTGCACGAAGGCGTTGTTGTTGCCGCGCTGGGTCTTTCCCATCTCGTCGCCGGCGGTGAGCATCGGCACACCCTGGGAAAGCGCTAGCATCACGATCATGTTGCGCTGCTGGCGCAGCCGCACCGCTCGGACGGCCGGGTCGTTGGTCTCGCCTTCGACGCCGCAGTTCCACCCAGCATTGTAGTCGCTGCCGTCGCGGCTCTCCTCGCCGTTCGCCTCGTTGCGCTTCTTCTCGTACGAGACGAGATCCCGGAGGGTGAAGCCGTCGTGCGCCGTGACGAAGTTGATGCTGGCGTGCGGATGGCGGCCGTCGTCCTCGTAGAGATCGCTCGAGCCGGTCAGGCGGTAACCGAGGTCGGCGATGGTCCACGTGGCGCCCGTCCAGAAGGAGCGGACCGTGTCGCGATACCGCCCGTTCCACTCGGTCCATAACACCGGGAAGTTTCCGACCTGGTAGCCGCCGTCGCCGAGGTCCCACGGCTCCGCGATGAGCTTCACGTTCGACAAGATCGGGTCCTGGTGGATGATGTCGAAGAACGCGCTCATCTTGTCGACGGCGCAGGACTCACGCGCGAGCGTCGATGCGAGATCGAAGCGGAAGCCGTCGACGTGCATCTCCGTGACCCAGTAACGCAGGCTGTCCATCACGAGCTTCAACGTCTGCGCGTGCAGCATGTTGAGGCTGTTCCCGCAGCCCGTGAAGTCCTCGTAGAGCGCCCGATTGTCGACGCGTAAGCGGTAGTACGCGGAGTTGTCGAGGCCGCGCAGGCTGACGGTGGGACCGAAGTTGTCGCCCTCGCCGGTGTGGTTGTAGACGACGTCGAGCACCACCTCGATGCCAGCGCGATGCAGCGCCTTCACCATGGTCTTGAACTCGTTGATCTGCGCGCCGGGCCTGGATGCGAACCGCTGGCTCGGCGCGAGGAAGGCGAGCGTCGCGTATCCCCAGTAGTTGGTCATGCCGCGCGCCGCGACGCTCCACTCGTCCATGTGCTCGTGGATGGGGAGCAGCTCGAGCGACGTGATGCCGAGCCGCTTCAGGTGCTCGATGAAGCTCGGGTGCGCGACGCCGAGATACGTTCCGCGAATCGCCTCCGGCACGTCGGGGTGAGCCATGGTCACGCCCTTCACGTGCGCTTCGTAGAGGACGGTGTCCGCCCACGGCACGCGCGGATGGCGGTCGCCTTCCCAGTCGAAGCGCAGGTCGCTGACGATCGCCTTTGGCACGCCGAGCGCGCTGTCGCGCAGATCCGCGGTGCGGTCGTCGGGAGGCTCGCGGGTGCCGGCGAGGCCGCGCTTGGGACCGCCGACGTAGCCGAAGACCGGCGCCGCGTAGTCGACCTTGCCCTCGACGGCATGCGCGTAGGGATCGACGAGCAGCTTGTTCGCGTTGAAGCGCAGCCCGGTGTCGGGCGCATACAGGCCGTGCGCGCGAAAGCCGTAGCGCTGGCCGGGACGAAGCCCGGTCACGTAGCCATGCCAGACGTGGGCGCTTCGTTCGCGGAGGGGAACGCGCGTCTCGGCTCCCCGCTCGTCGAAGAGGCAGACGTCCATCCCCGTGGCGTTCTCGGAGAAGACCGCGAAGTTCACGCCATCGCCGTCGAACGTCGCGCCGAGCGGCGCATGCCGGCCCGGCCTCGCAGTGAGCGCCATCGGGCGGCGTTATAACAGAGCCGCGCTCCCCGCGAATCAGAGACGGCCGGACGCCTCGACCAGGCTGCGAATCCGGGCGAAGCGTTCGACGAGCTTCGGGTCGTCGGAGAGGTCCTCGATCGGACGTGGCAGGCGCCAGGTCCAGTTCTTGTCGTTCACCGTGCCCGGCGTATTGATGCGGGCCTTGTCGCCGAGGAGCTCGTTGACGAGGACGAGCGTGAGCTCGGAACGAGCGCTGAAGAGCAGCTTCAAGAGCGCCAGCTCGCGCGCTTCTTCGGGGAGATCGAGCGGGATCGCGTCGAGAGCGGCGAGCCGCTCGCGCTCCCAGGGCTCGAGATCGTCCCACCACGCGGTGATCGGCTGCGTGTCGTGCGTGCTCCACGTCGCGACGGACAGCTCGGGGAACTCGCGCGGGTCCCTGGACATGAACTGCTCGTCCTTCTCCCAGGGCAGCACCTTGTAGCCGGGCAGACCGAGCCGCGTCATCGTCTGGCGAACGAAGGGCGGAATCACCCCGAGGTCCTCGGCGATGACCGCACCCGGCCCGGCGGCTTCACTGATGGCGCGCAGCACCTTCTCGCCGCGCGCCTTCTGCGATTTTTCGTCGGCGGGAATGAACTCACCGGCCTCGCCTTCCTTCTGCACCCACTGGCGGAAGAAGCCGACGAGGTGATCGATGCGGAAGCGATCGTAGAGGGCCGCCGCGTGCTTCGCCCGCATGCGGAGCCATGCGAGACCGTCGGCGTCCATCGCGGACCAGTCGTACGCAGGCAAGCCCCAGCTCTGACCGCCCTTCGCGAACTCGTCTGGCGGCGCGCCAAGCGAGACGTCGGTGCGAAACTGGTCGCGATGCGCCCAGACGTCGGCGCTCTCGCTACCGACGATGAACGGCATGTCGCCCATGAGCGCGACGCCGAGCTTCTTCAACCCGGCGCGAGCCGCTTGCCACTGCTCGTGAGCGATCCATTGCAGGTACATCTGTTCGAGGACGCGCGTACCGATGCCGCCGTCGTCGCGCCGCGCCTTCGCGAGCATGAGGATCGTCGGCTCGCGGTCGCGCTCCTCGTGAGGCCACGTGCTCCAGCCGTGATTGTCGTGGGAGGCACGCAGCGCCATGTAGAGGGCGTGATCGCGAAGCCACGCGCCCTCGCGCTCGATGAACGCGAAGAATGCGCGAGCGCGCTCACCGCTGTTGCCGCCCTCGAGCTCCTTCGACCGAAAGCGCGAGAACGCCTCGGCGAAGGCGCGCTTCTTGAGGTGGCGGACGGTCTCGTAGTCCACGCTCGGCGAGCGGCGCACGCGATCGAGCTCCGCCAGGCCGTCGTCGCCGAGCCGCTTCGCGATCGCGGCGGCATCCAGATCGGGAATGGCGTCGACCGAGATGTAGATGGGATCGATGGCAAAGGCGGAGAGCGCGCCGTACGGGCTGGTCTCCCCATGAGACAGCTCATGCGTAGGAAGCACCTGAACGAGCCGCTGCCCAGCCAGCTGAAGCCAGGCCGCGCACGCCGGGAGGTCCGTGATCTGTCCGATACCCCAGTCGTTCCGCGTGCGGAGCGAGAAGAGCGGGATGGTCACCCCAGAAACCCTGGTCATCTAGCAGCGTCCTTCGCATGGCCGGTGCTCACGCGCAAGGACGACGTACCTCAGCGGAGAGGTACGCGCGGGATGCGGGAACTTCCGCGACCCTCGGGCACACTATCGATCGTGCGCTGGGCGTTGGTCGGAGCTCTGGGGTTGTCGCTCGTCACGCACGGGTCGGTCGCCGCGTACCTGTTCGTCCCGCGCGGAGCGCCTGTGTTGCCCAGTGCCGATCCCGACCCGCCGCCCCAGAATGCCGGCGAGACGTTCGAGCTGCCCGCGCCGGAGACGGCAGCTACGCCGCTCGCCAACGCGTCGCCGTCGCCGGACACCAACGCCGAGGCCGCGCCGGTCGAGTTTCCCGATGCGCCGGCGCGACCGACGCCGCCTGCGAAGGCGAGAGCGGCCGCGCGTCCCTCGCACCAGGGTCGCCCATCCGCCGGTCATGCGCCGACCGGTCAGGCCGAGAGCACGCCGGGCTCGTCGGGCTCGCAGGCGCTCTTCGGCGCCGTCGGCGACCGCTCGGCGGCCGACCTCGCGAAGGCGTTCACGCGTGACTTTCCGCAAGCGGCGAGCGGCGACCCCATCTGGCGCTCCGCTCCGCTCGGCGCCGCTGGCGAGGCGACGATCCTCATGACGCTCGACGACTCGGGGCACATCGCTGACGTGCAGATCATCGGCAATGCGAGCGGGCCACTCGCTCAGGGCCTCCGGCGAACGATGACGCTCATCAAGGGTCGACCGTTCGTGGCTCGTAGCAAGGTGACCAAGCTTCGCGTGTCGGCCTCCGTCAGCTCCGACACGGTCCACGACGGACTGCACGGCGACGTCTTCGCGATTGGCGGCAGCTTCGCCGAGGGCGAGGGCTCCGCCTTCTTCGCGCTCAACATCGGGCGCCGCGTCGACCTGCGCGTTCGCCAGCAGTGACCGCTCTCGCGCGGGCTCAGCGCTGGGCGGCCGGGGCGTTCGCGCCGCGCTCGAGGATAACGAGACCGTCCTGGCGGAACGTGACGCCGTATTCCGGCGGCACGAGATCCAGCGCCTCCTGCGAGGGCTCCCAAAGAAGGAGGTGATCGTAGAGCGGCGTGGCGTCGTGCCAGAACTCGGCCCAGCGCGCGCGATACTCCGACTTGCAGTCGGTGGTCAGGACGCGGGTCGTGTCGCTACAGAAGCTCGCCGAGGTGATCATCGTCGCGGCGAAGTTCGTGAGCACGAGCTCGTGGAACCGCACCGGCGGCGGCGCCGCGTGCGTCACCGGGAAGGAGCGCGAGTGCGCAAAGAGGAGCGGCGCGCTCGTGTACTTGTCGGTGACGTAGAAGCCCCACGCGTGCATCAGCGTGCGGGTGTTGTCGCTCACGCCCTTGTGCCGGAAGACCAGGGGCAGGAGCCTGGCGCCTTCGGGGACCGCCGAGATGCCTGCAGTGAACCGCTGGCGGTCGCGCTCGAGGCGGAGGAAGTCGGCGCCCATGCCCGCGCTGTAGAGCACGGCAGAGACCCCGAGGACCGCCATCAGGCGTCGCGGGAGGTGGTCGGGCAAGCGGAGCAGCAGCGCGACCCAGATGTACGGTATGAGCCGCGAATTCACGTGGTACCAGTTCGTGATCCGGTACGGCGCGAGGCAGAAGAGAACGACGAGCGCGATGGTGGCGGCGGTCGAGAAGAAGCGCGGCGACTGCTTGCGGCCGACGAAGCCGAAGTACGCCAGCAGCAGGCACGGGACGACGCTCGTGATGGAGAGCTTCGTGAATCCCCAGAACCACTCCGCCCACATGTTGTAGGCGAGCTCCCACGGCGGGATGATGTTGTGCTCGTGAACGAGCGCCGAGATCGGCCCGACGTTGTCGCGCAGGTGCTCGACGAGCGAGATGCCGACCAGCGCCGTCACAGGCAGCAGCGGCAGCGCCATCGCCCGGAAGGCGGTCGCGCGCTCCTTCCACGACGGCGCGCGCATCGCCTCGATGAACACGAGCATGTGCACGACGAGCAGCGGGAAGACGTGCGCGTACCAGGTCGCTGCACCGAGCCCGGTGACGACCACCGCGTTCAGGAGCGTCGGCGAGCGACGCTGCCGATCGATCGCGAGCAGCAGGCCAAGCGAGAGCGGCACTGACAGCGCGAAGTCCAGCATGCCCATCGAGACGAACCAGTTGTGGACCATCGGCCACACGAAGAGGCTCGCGACGAGCATGCGCTTGCGGCTGCCGGTGATGGCGAGCACGAAGCGCGGGAGGACGATGGCGTTCGCAGCGAGCACCATCAGCGCGAAGAGCCGCGCCGCGAGCTTCGTCCCGACCACCTTGCCGACCACCACGAGCCACGCGAAGAGCGCGGCGTTGGTCTTGAGAAAGCCGTTGAAGACGAACTCCGGGTAGCGACCCGGGTTCTCGATGACGGTGACCGCCGCGAGATGGTTCGGCAGATCCTGGTAAGGAGGGACCTCGGTGAGCGCCAGCGGCCACGCGCCGACGACGAACAGCGCGGCGCTCACGAGCAGCGCCAGGTGGCGATCACTGAACGTCCAGCCACGGCTCAGCTCACCGAGGAATGCGATCGCCGATGCCGGTGGCGCAGAAGCGCGCACGCCCGAGCTCGTCGGTACCGCCGACGAGGAGTCGATCGTGGCGGCCTCGCGGGCCGCTACAAGGTGCCCCCGGGAAGGCGCCCGGGAGACCCGAGGCGCTCCCGTATCGAGCTGTGAAGCAAGAGCGTCGGAATTAGGCATCAGCAAGCGCGCAAGAAATCCAGGAGGCCGAGCGTCGAGGCAGCTGCAAATCTCAGCCCAGACGACAAACCATGGAAAAGGCTAGGTTGCGGAGCCTAACCCGCGTCCCGGGAGGTGTCCACCAACCACAAAACGTGGGCAGCCATGACAGCGAGATCAGGGCTGACGTCGAAGGCCGCGGTTTCGCAACGGCGACAGGCCGACTTGAGACATGGTTGAGCTTGCCGCGCATGCATGAGCTGTCGGATGTCGGCATACATAGTGAAGCAGTATCGGGACGAACCCGATGTACCTCGCGCCGGCACCTTCAAAAAGCCCGAAAGCTGCGACGTTTGCCTACAACGTGGGTACCGCGTCGTGGATCGCCCGCGGACCGGTCCGGGTAGCCGCGTTCGCGCTTGCCATCGCCGCGACGGGCTGCGCAACGGAAGTGACGGAACAGGCAGTGGAAACCCGCGTCACCGCGAGCACGTCGGACCCGACGATCTTCGGCGGTGCCAAGGACGACGACGGCGACGCCGTGGCGGGCGTGGTCGCGCTCCGCGTCGGCGTCGGCACGACCTTCGAGCTCTGCTCCGGCGCGCTCATCGCTCCGAACGTCGTTCTGACGGCGCGCCATTGCGTCACGAAGAACGCCACGACCTCGGTCGCATGTGACGAGAACGGCCGCTCCGCGAACGGACCGCACGTCACCGCCGACGAGGAGCCCGCCACCATCGGCGTTTACCTCGGCTCCTCGCCGAACTTCGCGAAGCCCGGCATCGCAAAGGGCCGCGCGATCGTCTCGCCGACCGGCCCTTACCTCTGCGATTCGGACATCGCTCTGGTCGTGCTCGATACGCCGATCACCGAGATCGCTCCGCTCGAGGTTCGCATTCACACCGCCGCGCGAAAGGGCGAGATGATCCGCTCCGTCGGCTATGGCCAGAACGATCAGGCGTCTCCGATCGGAACGCGCTTCCGCAAGGGCGGCGTCGCGGTGCTCGCGCAGGGCAAGGCGGTCTCCCCCAGCAAGACGCCGCTCGGCACGCACGAGTTCGAGGTCGGCAAGTCGATCTGCCAAGGTGACTCGGGCGGCCCGGCCATCAGCGAGGAGACCGGCGCCGTCATCGGGGTCGTCTCGCGCGGCGGCGGATGCGACGACGATTTTGGGCACATCTACACGACCACGGCGGGCTTCGATCAGATGTTCGCGGATGCGTTCACGCTCGCCGGCGCCACGCCGACGGACGAGTCCGGTGACGGCTCGAAGTCGATGCCGAGCACTCGCTCTGCCTCGACCGCGGCGAACGACGGCGTCAAAGGCACGCCCGCATCGACGGCGGCCGGCTGTTCGATGGGCGCGGCCGGCGCGGCCAGCTCGACGGGAAGCAGCTCGAGCCTCGCCAGCCTGGGCGTGATCGCTGGCATCGCGCTCCTGGGCGCGCGTCGCCGCCGAGCTGGCTGAGCTCGCGCTGCGAAGCTGGTATCCTCCACGCAATGCGGCTCGCAAGCATCCGCCTTCGCAACGTCGGTGTCTTCGAGGACACGACCGTCCACCTTGCCGACGGCGCAACGGCCCCGGGCGAAGCGCGCCCGGAGCACGATCGCAGCGATCACGACATCCGCGAAGACGAGGCTTCCGCGGCGCCTGCCCCGCGTCCCGTGACGGTGCTCTTCGGCGCCGACGGCATCGGCAAGACGACGCTCCTCACGGCCCTCGCGGTGACGCGGCCGGGCTACGCGCTTCCGCCCTCCCCTCATCCCCACGCGGCGAGCGCCCT
>JAYTOQ010000833.1:0-3510 GCA_043747665.1 Polyangiaceae bacterium
CACTTCTTCGTCAACGGTCGTCGTCTCGTGGGCGCACAGCCCTACGAGAAGTTCTCGAAGATCATCGACGAGGAGCTCGCCAAGTACGACGCCCAGAAGGGCAAGATCGCCGGCAAGGACTACTACGCGTCCCTCATGAAGGACGCGAAGGGCGCGCCGGAGCCGGAGAAGAAGCAGGCGCCGCCGGTCCCGGCAGGCGACGCCTACAAGGGCGGCAAAGACGCGAAGGTCGTCATCCAGCAGTGGAGCGATTTCCAGTGTCCGTTCTGCTCGCGCGTCGAGCCGACGGTCAACGAGATCTCGAAGACCTACGGCGACAAGGTGAAGATCGTCTGGCGCGACAAGCCGCTCCCGATGCACCCGAACGCTCCTATCGCGGCCGAGGCCGGTCGTGAGGCGCTCAAGCAGAAGGGCTCGGACGGCTTCTGGAAGATGCACAAGATCATGTTCGAGAACCAGCAGAAGCTGGCTCGCGAAGATCTCGAGGGCTATGCCAAGACCGTCGGTCTCGACATGGACAAGTTCAAGTCGGCGCTCGACAGCCACGTCCACAAGGCGGCGGTCGACGCGGATGACAAGGCCGGCACCGACCTCGGCATCAGCGGCACGCCGGCGTTCCTGATCAACGGCTACTACGTGAGCGGCGCGCAGCCGTTCCCGAAGTTCAAGAAGCTGATCGACAAGGCGATGGCCGAGGCGAAGTAGCTCTCACCACGTGACGACGGAACGAGCCCTCGCAGCAACGTGCTGCGAGGGTTTTTTCCATTTCAGCGGCTGACGCGGTCCGAGCCGGCGACCTTCACGATCTTGTTGTAGAGCCCCATGATGAGGAGCGTCGGGACCCAGTGGCCTATGAAGCTCGCGAGCGGCGCGCGGCCTCCGGCCCGGCGACCGAAGATGCCCGTCTTCGGCTTGGGGCCGAGCACCTGGAAGGCGAGCGATCCGACCATGGCGGCTCCCGCGGCCCAGAGAAAGAGATCGGAAGGCAGCTTCGCCGTTTGCGACTCGATGGCGCGTGCGACGCGACCCTCGCGTTGCTGGATCGGCGCGCCGTCGTCGTAGGACTTGTTCGACTGATTCGAGCTCTCGTAGTTCATGACTCACCTCGCAAGCGGACCTCCGTGGTCCGGTGACGGCCGCCGCCCTGCAAGCGCCGCGCGCACCGTGAGGTCCTTACATCGCCGCGCATTCGAGACATCGATCGTGGCAATCGCGTGTGCGTGCTGCCGATCGCGACACGGCGCGGCACGCCGATTGTGAGAACCATCGTTCCGCTCTCGCGCCGCCGCGCCGGTCGCGGTAGGAATCTCGGCATGTGGCCGTCTGCCGTGCGTCTTTCTCGCTCGTCGCTCGTCGTGCTCGTCATGCTCGTCTTGCTCGTCGCGTGGCTCGTCATCGCAGCGCTCGGCTGCGGCGGCGGCTCCACTGCGCCGAAAGGGCCCGACACGCTCGTCGTCGGAGGTGCCGGCGGCGCTCCAATCACGCCGGTCGCGACGGCTCCTGCGCCCGAGAACGGCGGCGAGGACGACGCCGCGATCCCGATCGGCGCCGACGATGCCGTGCGCGGCAATCGCCTCGCCTACGTCACCATCGTCGTCTTCTCCGACTTCCAATGTCCGTTCTGCGGACGGCTCGCGACCACGTTCGAGCGCGTCACCGAGACCTACGGCGACGACGTTCGCATCGTATTCAAGAACGAGCCGCTCCCCTTCCATCCCCACGCGCGCCTCGCCTCCGAGGTCGGCCAGGCGGTCTTCGCGACGAAGGGCAACGACGCGTTCTGGCGCTACCACGACATGGCGTTCCGCCGGCAGCAGCTCATCGGTCCGGATACCATCCGCGCCTGGGCCATCGCGGCGGGCGCCGACTCGCGCGAGATCGAGGAGGGGCTCGCGAAGAAGAGATGGTCCGAGAAGATCGAGCACGACGAGGCGCTGGCGAAGCGCATCGGCGCCAGCGGGACCCCCGCGTCGTTCGTCAACGGTGTCTCGCTCTCCGGCGCGCAGCCGTTCGAGAAATTCAAGGAGGTCATCGACGCGGAGCTGGCCAAGGCGAAAGACCTCGCGCAGCGCGGCGTCGGACGCGACCGGATCTACGGGCGCATGGTGGCGGCGAACTACAAGGAGCCCAGCCTCGCCAGGCACGACGACGACGACGACGACAAGCCCGACGCCGCGGTGTGGAAGGTCCCGATCGGGTCTTCCCCGGTGCGCGGCTCGGTCTCGGCGCTCGTGACCGTCGTTGAGTTCGGCGACTTCCAGTGCCCGTACTGCAAGAAGGTTCAGCCGGCGCTCGAGCGTCTCCGTACCGAATACGGCGACCGCATCCGCTTCGTGTGGAAGGACGCGCCGCTGCCGTTCCACCCACGCGCGCTGCCGGCGGCGGAGCTGGCACGTTCGGCGCGCGCGCAGAAGGGCGACGGCGCGTTCTGGTCCGCGCACGACAAGCTCTTCGACGCGCAGCCCAAGCTCGAGGACGCGGCCCTCGCGTCGGTGGCACGGACCATCGGCATCGACGCCGCGAAGGTCGACGCAGCGATCAAGAACAAGACATACGCGAAGGGCATCGGCGACGACCAGGCCCTCGCCGACGACGTCCAGGCGAGCGGCACGCCGCACTTTTTCATCAACGGACATCGCGTCGTTGGCGCGCAGCCCTTCGAGAAGCTCAAGGCGCTCGTCGACGCGGAGATGACGAAGGCCGAGGCGCTCCTCCGGAGCGGCGTGGCGCGCACGGCGATCTACGACACGATCATGAAGGACGGCAAAGCCGCTCCTCCGCCGGAAAAGAAGGCAATTGCTGCGAGCGCGGGGCCTGCGCCGTTCCGCGGGGCCGCCAACGCGAAGGTCGTGGTCCAGGAGTTCTCCGACTTCCAGTGTCCGTTCTGCAGCCGCGCGGAGCCGACCATCGACGAGCTCCTCAAGGCGTACCCCGGCAAGGTCAAGGTGGTGTGGCGGAACCTGCCGCTCCCGATGCATCTTGACGCTCAGCTCGCGGCCGAAGCGGCGCACGAGGTCTTCGTGCAGAAGGGAAGCGACGGCTTCTCGAAGATGCGCGAGCTCCTCTTCACGCATCAATCGGACGTCGACGGCCTCAAGCGCACCGCCCTCGAGGGCTATGCAGCTACGGTCGGCGTGGACCTCAAGAAGTTTGGCAAGGCGCTGGACGATCACACGCACGCGGCGGCCATCGAGGCCGACAAGAAGGCCGCGCACGACGGCGGTCTCAGCGGCACTCCGGCATTCACGGTTGGCCCGTACTACGTGAGCGGCGCGCAACCGCTGCCGAAGTTCAAGAAGCTCGTCGACCGCGCGCTCGCGGAGCCGGCCTACGTTCCGCCGCCGCCGTCCTCCGCCATCGCGCCGGTCGCGGTGCCGAGCACCGCTGGCACCGCTGGTAGCGCTGGTACCGCTGGCACCGCTGGCACCGCGATGCCGGGCGGGCTCATCGTGAAGGACGTGGCCGTCGGCAAGGGCGCCGCCGTGAAGAGCGGCGACACCGTCACGGTCC
>JAYTOQ010000834.1:0-3603 GCA_043747665.1 Polyangiaceae bacterium
GCCACGCGCCAGCGTCGCGTCTCGCCGATGTACGGCACGCGGGCGAGCGCGCTCACCACCGAGCCGCTGGCGAAGAGGATACCCAGCCAGAGGAAGCGCTCCGGATAGCGGAGGGCGGCGAAGGTCGGCACGTCGCGTAACAGGCCGAACAAGGAGATGCGGGTTGCGTAGCCCGACGCAAGCCACAAGCAGATCATCGCGATGACGAGACCGCCGAGGACGCTCCGATGATGCGCGCCCAGCGCGACCAGCGCGAGGAAGGCAGCGCCCACGTAGAAGCTGCCCATCAGCTCGGTGTTGCCGTCCTTGATGGCGAGGACGCCGACGAGCGCCGACAGGAGCGCGCGCGGCGCATGACCCGGCGTGCCCGCCATCACGCGCGGCGACGACTGGAGCGTCTCCGACACCGGCCAGAGCCGCACGCAGGCCACCATCGCCATGAAGCTCGCCGTCGAAAGGAGCATCGCGACCGAGCGCCAGCGCGCGCCGCGGGGCTGCTCGATCAACGTGCGCACCGACTCGAGCAACGCCGCTACCGCCACGAGCGGCGCCGCGAAGAACCCCGCGAAGCCGAGCAGCCACGCGAACGCGATCGACGCGAACGCCATGCCCTGCCACCTGCGACGCGCAGCGAGCGTGATGCCGTACAGGATCCACGGCACGAGCTGAAATCCCATGAACTGGATCCACCCGCGGTTGTAGGCGACCGCGTAATGACCCGAGAGAGCGAAGATCGGCGCGACGGCGAGCGCCGCGAGCGGCTCACTCGTGCGCAGGCGGAGCCAGCGATACGTGCCCTCCATTCCGACGATGGCAAACAAGAACACGGTCAGGATCTCCGCGCGTTGCGCGCCGAAGAGCAGACCGAGCAGGAGCGTCGGCGACACGAGGCGCGTCTGCGGCGCGGCTACGGCGTCGAATCCACCGCAATAATAGGGGTTCCAGAGCGGCAGCTCGCCATACCGCAGGATGGTGTTGATGGCAGAGCGTTCGTAGAGAAAGAGGATGTGAGCGTCGCGGAACTCGTTGAGGCGCGCGGCCTCGCCAAGGACCGGCCACACGAGCGCCGCCGCCAGTAGGGTGAAGAACGCTACGCGGACCGGTAGGTGACGAGCGACGCGGGAGATCACGTGCTCACGTGCTCAATCGTAGAAGGGTCGAGGATGACACGGCACCGCGTTCGCGCTGCGCCCGCCGCGCACGACGACGCCGGGCGGGCCGCTCCCGTGCAGGTCCTCGTCGATGGCGCGAAACACGTCCTCGTAGGGCACGTGCGCGCCGCCCGCGAGGTCACGCACCGCCTGCGCCTCGTGGCCGTGGAAGTCGTCGCGCTGCGACCAGTCGTCGGCGGGAAATCCCTCGGCCGCCTTCGCGCGCCACTCGTCCTCGTGCGACGCGACGTGGACGGCGAAGCTCCTCATCTGCTCCGGCGTGGCATGCGCGAGCGGCGCGGGCGCAGGCGCCGTGGCAGCGCGCGTCACGACGATCGCGGTGCACGTGGCAGCGACGACGAAGCCGGCGATCTGAGCGTACAGGTCCACGGGAACGACAGTCTACGGCCGTCGCGGTCACTTCTCGAAGATGATCTTCGGCTGCGCTGCGCTAGGGTCGGTCGTCTTCAACGACTCGACGAGGGCCTGGTCGGGGACGGGACCGACGGTCTCGCGAATGGCGCCGCGCGCATTGTCGACTGGCCGCAGCCGATAGCGGATGTCACGATTGCGGATCACGATCTCGTCGACCTTGCCGGCATGCACTTCGGCGATGAAGTCGCTGTACGCGACGACCACGCGATGTTCGGCCGGCGTGAGGAACTGCCACAGCGCGAGGAAGCCGATGAGCACCAGCACCACCAGCGGCAGGACGACGTAGACGACGGGAAAGGGCTTCTTCGGGGGCGGTTGGCTCGTCATGGGCGTGTGGCGTGATCAGAACGAGAAGTCGTACGGGAGCGGCGTGAAGGGCTGCGGGCGTCGCTCCTCGGGTCGCGAGGCTCCTCCGCGGAGGTGTCGACCGCAGACGTTGCAAGCGCGAGCGCGGGCGCGAGCGCGGCGAGCGCGGCTTGCGCGGTGACGACGGCGAGGTGACGGCGCTTCATCGCGAACCGGAGCCTATCACGCGGCGCCGCGAGGCTCATTGCCGGCTCCCGCGCGTGATGGCGCGGCGGATGTCGGCGAGCGGGGCGCGATCGTCGAAGGTCACCCGACCGTTCGCGAGCTTGACGCCGAGCGACGCGAAGAGCGCGTCGAGATCGACCAGGTACGGCGCTGCGCTCATCGCCGCGTAGAGCTCGCGGAGGACAGGCACGCCGGTCGCACGATCGCCGGCGTCGAGCGCCTGCGTGAGCGGCCACCGCGTCGCGTTGCTGCCGCCGGCCTCGAGCACGCCGCGCAGCGCATGCTCGAGGCCGAAGCGGCTCTGCGTGCGCTTCCGGATCTCGACGTCGGCGAGGAACCAGAAGAGCGCGCCGCCCCAGTAGATGCGACCCCACGTGTGCGTGTGATCGAGGCCGCGATCCCCCGCCGCGGGCAGGCCGTTGGGGAGCCCCTCGACGAGGCCGACCCACGCGTCCTCCTCGGACACGAGCCCGCCACGCACACGCGCGAACGGCTCGGCATACGTGGCGATGCCTTCCTCGGCCCAGTCCTGATCGCGGACAACGGACGGGAACGTGAGATGGATCATCTCGTGAACGAGCACCCAGTCGTCGCGGTAGGCCTTCGGTGGTGCACGCTCGCCGATGCGCACGAAGACGGTACCGCCACCCCCGGAGAGCGTGCGGCCGCTGCCGACCCAGCGGCCGCGCGATGCGATGAGCAGCACGAGCGCATTCGGCATGGGAAAACGCCCGTAGTACGCGGTGACGGCGTGAGCGCTCGACTCGACCCACTGCGCGAGGTCGTCCTCGCTCGCGGCGAGCTTGCCGGGGCCGATCGCGAGATCGATGGTGCCGCCCTTCACGACGATGGTGCGCACGTGCAGCGGACCGAACGCGGTGTACGGCGACGTGAACATGTCGTCGATGCTGATGTCCCACGCGCCGGGCGCCTCCTCGGAGCGGAACACGCCGGTCGCGAAGCTCGCGCCCGCCGCGCATGCGACGCGAAAGCGGAGGCGGAGCTCGCGCGGCGCGCGCGACGGCGTGAGGAGCCAGGCCGAAGGCGGCGCCTCCACCACCTCGCCCTCCTCGCTCGCGACGTCGACGTCGTCGATCTTCTTCGCCGCCTCGCGGAGCGCCATGCGATAGCGCACGCGACACGGCCCGACGCCGCACGCCGCCGCCTCGAACGTGCGCCCGCTCCGCACGACCGGTGTCCATGCCGCGCCGTCCCGATCCGCGGATGCCTCCACGTCGCGAAGAAACGCCTCGGCCCCGCGCTCGACGGTGAACGTCGCGCCAGCGCTCGCCGTGAACCGCGCCTCGACGCCCACGCTCCCGGCCGCCTGGTCCCAGCTCGCCGCGTACTCCCCGACGATCGGTGTACCGCTTCTCGAAGCCGCAGCGACGACTGCCGGAGGCGCGACCACCACGGGCCGAGCCGTCGTGCCCCCGTCGCGGGCGCACGCCAGCAGCGTGCCGGCGAGAGCTGCGAGCGCTGCGAG
>JAYTOQ010000835.1:0-1850 GCA_043747665.1 Polyangiaceae bacterium
ACGACCAACGGCGATTCGCGCTCCTTGTCGAGCCTTCGTCGCGCCCCGCGGCCGGCCGGCGTCTTGCTCTCTCCCGTCGCATGTCCACGAGCACTTCCGTCGAGACCTCGAGCACCAAGCACCTTCGCCCCTCGAGGCGGATGCACGACAAGTTCCTCCGTGAGCTCGCTGCGATCGGAATGGTGACCCATCCGCCCGAGGAGTTTGTCGTGACGGAGAGCGACCTCGAAGGCCTGCCTCGCGCGGCGATGCGTTACATGCAGTTCATGCGGGTCCTCGAGCGTCCGCGCGACACGTCGTTCCGCGCCCACTGGGAAGGACGATTCCGCCTCGGCCCGCAAAAGGCATGGGCGCCGTGCGAGGTCTGGCAGCTCAACAGGAGCATCGACGTCGCGCGCATCTTCCACATGCGAATGAACATCGCCGGCGTCCTGCCCACGTACGTGCGCGACCTGTACGTGCACGGCGGCGGTCGCATGGCGGGCAAGATCCTCGACCTCTTCGACATCGCCGACGACGCGAGCGAGAAGGTCACCATCGGCGAGCTCGTGACCTACGTGAACGACGCGTTGATGTTCGCGCCCTCGATGCTGCTCGGCCCGAGCACGACGTGGGCGGCCGTCGATGATGGCGCGTTCGACGTCACGCTCACCGACTGGGGCCACGCCGTGACCGCGCGCGTCTTCGTCGACGCCGACGGCGCGATGTTCAACTTCTCGACGACCGACCGCTTCGGCGAGGATCCCGCGAACCACGCCGCAGGCCTGGTCCGCACGGAATGGACCACGCCGGTCGACGGCTGGAAGTGCATCGCTGACCGCATGCGCCCGACATCCGCGCGAGCGGTATGGCACTACCCGAGCGGCGACTTCTGCTACGTCGAGGTCTCGTCAGAAGGCATGGAGCTCGATTACAACGTCGCGGCAGCCTGAGCGCGCTTGCCGGCGGCAAGCTCTCGCGGCGTGGCAAGCCTCTCGCGGCGGCTCCACGTCGCTCTTCGCTGTGGGCGACCCGGCGGTCGACTCGCGCGCGCTCCACGCACGCGCTCCACGTCACGCGCTCACGCCCACGTCGCCATGATCAGGGTTCGGTTGGATCCAAATCATGTGGGGTCACGTGGCAGCAGGACTGCGTGAGACAGCGCGTGAGAACGCCGATACGTGCATGATCCAAGCGATCATGCAGCGCACGATCCCTCGTGAATCATGAGGTTTTCGCTGACGTTGACCGGCAGACAACATCGATAAATCGCGCTCCACCGGATGGCATCGCGGCTGCACTGACGGTCGTCGATGATGACGCGCCGCTACCTCCTCTTCGTGCTCCCCTTCGCCGTTGCGCTCGGTTGCTCCGAGGCCGCAGACGACTCGGCTGACGAGACCGAGGACCCTCCGACCGCGACGGGATCCGACGCGATCACCAGCACCGTCGACTGTCACCTCACGAAGGCGCCCGCATTCGATCACGGCAACCCCTTCACCATCGAGGTCATCGACATCGGCGGCAAGAGGGCGTCGAAGCCGACCGGCGATGCGTTCCTGAAGATGCAGAAGGCCGCCGACGCAGCCGGCGTGACGCTCACCATCAACAGCGGTTTCCGCACCATGGCCGAGCAGCAGCACCTCTACGGCTGCTACATCCATCACACCTGCAACAACGGCAACCTGGCCGCCAAGCCCGGCTACAGCAACCACCAGAGCGGACGCGCGCTCGATCTCACGGTGTCCTCGTGGCTCGTCAACAACGCCGCGCGCTTCGGGTTCAGGCGCACGGTTCCCAGCGAAGCCTGGCACTACGAGTTCTTCGGTAACGATCCCGGCGGACCGTGCGACGGAGCCTCCCCCGACGCG
>JAYTOQ010000836.1:0-4227 GCA_043747665.1 Polyangiaceae bacterium
GCGCTCGCCAAGACGTTCTCGATGGCGTTCGCGTCGCTCTTCGCGATCACGCTGGTCCCCGCGCTGATGGTCAGTCTCCTCAAGGGCAAGATCACGCCCGAGGAGAAGAACCCGATCAACCGCTTCTTCATCGCGCTCTACCGGCCGTTGCTGCGCGCCTGCCTGCGCGGGCGCTACCTGGTCATCGCGGTCGTCCTCGCCATCATGGGCGCGACGCTCTTCCCGATGTCACGGCTCGGCTCGGAGTTCATGCCTCCGCTCTACGAAGAGGACCTCCTCTACATGCCCATTACCGTGCCGGGCATCTCGATCGCCGAGGCCAAGCGCCTGCTCACCTGGCAGGACCAACAGATCCGCACCGTGCCGGAGGCAGAGCGTGTCTTCGGCAAGGCGGGGCGCGCCGAGACGTCGCTCGATCCGGCGCCGCTGTCGATGTTCGAGACCATCGTGCGTCTCAAGCCGCAGGACCAGTGGCGAAAGGGCACGACCCTCGAGTCGATCATCGCGGAGCTCGACGAGCGCACGAAGCTGCCCGGGGTGCAGGGGGCCTGGACGATGCCCATCAAGGCGCGCATCGACATGCTCTCCACCGGCATTCGAACCCCGATCGGCATCAAGGTGTTCGGTCCCGATCTCGAGGTCATCACCAAGATCAACGACGAGCTCGAGCGCGTGCTTCGTCCGTTGCCCAACACCCGCAGCGTCTATGCGGAGCGCGAGCTCGGCGGCTTCTTCCTGGACGTGACTCCGGATCGCGATTCCATCGCTCGCTACGGCCTCGACGTGCGGCAGGTGCTCGACGTGGTCGAGAGCACCATCGGCGGTATCGATGTCGACACGACGTACGAAGGTCGCGAGCGGTATCGCATCAACGTGCGCTACCCGCGCGAGCTCCGCGACAACATCGAGGCCCTGCGCAATGTGCTGGTGCCAATCGCGCCGCTGACCCCACGCGCGCTCTCGGCCGGCGGACCGCAGCCCGGCGCGGCGACACCCACGTTGCCACCCTCGAGCGGTGCGATGGAGGGGGCCGCGACCCCGATGGCGGCCGGCGGCGGCAGTGGCAGCACCGCCAAGGGCGGCGCGCCCTCACGAGCGTCGTCGGGCGCCGCGTTCGTTCCGCTCGGCCAGCTCGCGAAGATCGAGCCCGTCATGGGACCTCCGATGATCAAGAGCGAGATGGGCTCGCTCACCGGCTGGGTCTACGTCGACATCGACACCACCGACGTCGGCGGATACGTCGCGACCGCCAAGGAGCACGTCGCTCGGGAGGTCAGGCTCCCGCCGGGCTACCTCATCAAGTGGACGGGACAGTACGAGCTGCTCGAGCGCGTGCAGGCGAGGATGGCGTGGATCCTTCCCCTGACCATCGCCATCGTGTTCTTGATCCTCTACGTCAACTTCAAGGGCGTCTCGCAGTCGCTCATCGTCATGAGCAGCGTGCCCTTCGCAGCGGTCGGAGCCATCTGGATGCTCTGGATCGCGAAGTTCAACACCTCGATCGCGGTGTGGGTCGGCATGATCGCGCTGCTTGGCGTCGCTGCCGAGACCGCGAGCGTGATGGTCGTCTACCTGGACGAAGCGTGGGCGGAAGGCCGAAAAAATGGGACGATCGGCACCGTGCAGGAGCTCGTGGAACACTCCCTCGAGGCCGGCGCGAAGCGCGTGCGACCGATGCTGATGACGGTCATGACCAATGTCTTCGGCTTGCTCCCGATCCTGCTCGGCACCGGCGTCGGCGCCGACGTCGCCAAGCGCATCGCCGCGCCGATGTGGGGCGGGCTCGTGTCGCTCACCATCCTCACGCTGCTGGTCATTCCCGCGGTGTACGTGGTGTGGCGGAGCTTTGCGCTCCGTCACGACGCGCGCGCGTCGCGGGGCAGCTCACCGGGGAGGGATCGGTCGCTCGCGATCGTCGTCGATGCACGCGAATGAATCGAAGAGCAGGAACTCCAGCGCGAGCTGCTGCGGGGAGAGCGCAGGCCGCCGCCGCCCTTGCCTCGGAAGAGATGCACGTGACCTCGCTCGTCGTCGCCGCTCGTGAGCTCAGCGTCGTCGATGCCGATGTTGCGCAGGAGACATTCGAGAGCGTCGGAGGCGCCCGTCGTGGCCGCGATCATCGGCAGCTCGCCCTCGGCGGCGTTGCGCGGTAGCCGAACGGCGTCGTCGGGGAGGCGAGTCTGGGTGCACGGCGCGATGTCGGTCTTCACGACCCGCCGGAAGCCGCCAATCTCGATGACGATCGACACTGCCGAGTCGGCCGGTACGTCGTCGAGCGCGAACTCTCCGTGGGCATCGCTCAGCGTGCTCTCCACGGCGCCCACGTCGCGTGTCGCACATCTGTCGCAACGCGCGCCGTGCTGGATGGGCGCGACCGGGCCGTTCGGCACGTAGACGGCGACGTTCTAGAGTCCGCGCAGCCCTGCCGGATCAGTGACTCTTCCCGTGACGCGCGTCGTGGGAAGAGCGCCGCAGCGAACGCGCTTGCACGCGAGGCCACTGCAACCGTCGGGGGCGCCGATGAGCGGGGCACCCTCCGGCACGCCGCCACCCGACCCGAGCGCACAAGCGGCCCCGAGCGCGGCGAGCGCGCCGTAGCCATTCCGGTATCGTGGCACGCGAACAGCGTACGGCATCGAGGGTCCCCGCAGACTGTGACCGCCGCCGTCACATCGGACGATCCTCGTTGTGGGACGATCCGCCCTCTGTTCTCGTCACAGACACCAAAGCCCCGTGAAAACCGCGACAAACGTGCATCGGAAGGCGGCAGGGTCCCCGACGATCAAGCGCCTCGGCGCGACGTTTGCGGGCGTGCTCCTGCTGTTCGCGCTCGCGCTCGGGGTCGTGCTCGCGGCCATTGCCCAGATGGCCGACGCGGAGCGCGAGGTCGCTACCTTGGAGCACGCGAAGGACGCCGGGCACCGCGTAGCAGCCCTCGTCCGCGAGCAGTACATCCACCAGGCGCACACGGTCATCGAATGGAACCGCAGCCACATCGGACATTACGGCGACGTTGCCGGACGGACGCGCGCAGCCACCGCGGATCTCGAGACGCTCGCGAAGACTGCCGAAGAGCTGGCCATGGCGCGCGAGGTGTCGGCGCTGGTGGCGAAGAACCACGAAGACTTCATGGTGATCACGCTGCCCGCCATCGACCGCGACGAGCACGAGAACGTCGCCGAGCTGCACGCCGCGACCGAAGCCGTCGTCGGGCGTGTCGTGAAGCTCGTTCAGAAGCTCAACGAGAGCTTCGAGCATCGCAGCGACGCGGCGCGGCGCCGCGCCGACATGCTTCGTGTGCGCGTGCGGACGACGACACTCGCGTGCTTCGGCGCAGCGACCATCCTTGCTGCGGCCGCTGCCCTGGCCGTCACGCGTCGTCTCGGGGCGCGCCTCGCAGCGCTCCGCCGCGGCGTCGACGGGCTGGGTAGCGGCGACCTCACGCGCCGCATCGAGCTCGACGGGCACGATGAGCTCTCCGACCTTGCCGATCGCTTCGACGCGATGGCGGCCCGTCTCGAGGAGCACCAGCGCGACAAGCTGCAAGAGCAGAAGCTGGCGTCGATCGGGCGGCTCTGCGCCGGAGTTGCTCACGAGATCAACGGACCGCTCGGGATCATCCTCGGCTACGCGAAGGTGATCCGCCGCCAGGGCCTCGACGAAGAGGCGCTCTCCGCGATCGAGGTCGAGGCCAAGCACTGCCAGCACATCGTCGAGGCCCTTCTCGCCACGTCGCGGCACGAGCGGCCCAGCGCGGACCCTGTCGACGTCGGCCTGCTTGCCGAAGAGGGTGTCGAGCGCCTCCGTGCGATGGGACGCCTGGGCGCGCGTCAGATCGCGATCGACGCGTCGTGCGCATCCGGCATCGCCGGTGACGAAGCAAAGCTGCGTCAGGTGGTGCTCAACCTGCTCGTGAATGCCGTCGAAGCGACGCCCGACGGTGGGCGCATCGACCTCACCGTGGAGCAGCGGACCGGCCACGTGGTGCTCGCGGTCGAAGACCAGGGACCCGGGCTCACCAGCGAGGCGCGCGAGCATCTGTTCGAGCCGTTCTTCAGCACCAAGGAGCACGGAACCGGGCTCGGGCTCGCCATCTCGCGCGCCATCGTGGAGGCGCACGGCGGAGAGATCCGTTTCCGCTCGGGAGACCAGGGCGGTGCGCGCGTAGAGATCTGGTTGCGTGCTCCCGGTCGATCCACGACCGAGGTGGCGGCGTGAAGCGGGCGC
>JAYTOQ010000837.1:0-3927 GCA_043747665.1 Polyangiaceae bacterium
AGCGGGTTGCCCTTGGTCGGCTGCATTTAGTCGCAGAGCGCGACGATGCACTTGTCGCGAATGTTCAGACAGACGACGAGCGCACTTGAGTCCGACGTCGCCGACCGCGGCGCAGATCCAGAACAGCCTCGCGCAAGGGCTCGACGTGTTCGCGGGGGATCATCTCGTCGTTCCTGCTCAGGAGGTGCGGGTACATGAGGTGGCGCTTCGTCAGCGTCACGCGACTGCGACGCATGAACCAGCAGCTGGCCAGGGGCGCGCCCTCGAAGGAAGGACCTCGTGTACAGTCGAGTATCCATGAAAGCTCGCAGCACCGAGAAGCCCTCTGGCAAGTCCAAGAGCGCCGGTACCGCCCCCTCCGCCGGAGACGATCTGGCCTCGAAGATCGACGACCTGATCGTGAAGACGGCGCGCGGAGGAGGCGCCGCATCCGATGCTCGGACCGCGCTCCGAGGGCTCTCGGATGACGACGTCACGCCTCGGCTCTGCGTCGCCCTCGGGCACGCAAAAGAGCAAGTGCGCTGCGCGGCTGTGGAGCAGTGCACCGAGACACCACGCCGTCGAGAGCTCGCGCCGATCACGGAGATCGTCAAGTGCCTGGCCGATGGCAGCCCGAAGGTGCGCCTCTCCACGCTCGTTGCGCTCAATCGAGGATGGGGCCCCAGCAACGGCGCCGTCTACGCGACGCAAGGCGACGCCATTCGGCCAGCGCTCGAGAGGTGCCTGAAGGATCCAGAACCCCGCGTCGCCTCGCAGGCAGCGATCGTGTGGAAGCGCCTCGGGCTGTAGCGTGATTTGCGCGCGCGTGGCTTGCTGGACCCATCCCCACCGCGTCTCGAAGGGCGAAATAGGAACCAGATAGATCGTGATGAGAGCGCAGCCTTCACGCGTCGGAGGAGAGCGCCCTGGTCCATCGTGCGATGTCTGTCTCGGCGGTTCGTCTCGGGTGCCTGCTCGCCTGCGCGCTCGCGTCGGCCACCTCCTTCAGCGCGTTCTATTCGCTCGACCTCGCGACGGCGAAGTGCACCCGGATCGCGCAAGGTGATTTCCCGAACTCGCTGTCCTTCGTCCCGAAGGGCACGGTCGATCCGTCGAGCGAGGCGCTCGTCGGCTACGTGGGCAGCACGTATGTCCGCATCGATCCGTAGACCGGAGCGACGACGAACGGGAGCCTGAGCGGCGGGTACAGGTCGAGCGGCGACGTCGTCTCCGTCAAAGGCGGCGGCACCTTCCTGACTGCGATCAAGCCAGGGTGCGCCGATTGCCTCCTCCAGATCGATCCGAAGACGGGCAGCGTGATCCAGGACTACGGATCCGTGGGGTATGGCAGCGTCTTCGGGATTGCCTACCGGGACGGCACCATTTACGGATTCACGGATCAGGGTCAGCTCTTCATGATCAACGCCGCCGGCGGCAAGGTCACGACGACGCCGATCGCGATCCCCAGCGCGCCCGCGTACGCTGAAACTGGACGCCGGTCTCATCAGCAAGTCCTTCAATTCGCTCGGCAAGTGCGTCGATCTGGTCGAGCTCGATCTTGGCTCCGACGCGGGCCTGGGCAAGGATGTGGCGAGCCCCTCGGCAAGCTGACCAATCTGCGCCGGTCGTGGAGAGTCGCCCAAGTTCAGGTGCCGGGGCCGAAGAACCTGGCACCACATTATGAGGGCTGAGGCTCCCGGTCACCTGCAACGCCTTGTTCGGCGTCTTACTCGGGCAAGCGCTGTACGAACTGTATGCCCGGCCGATCCGACTGCCATCCGGCGTTCAATGCCCCCCTGATGCCCGCCAAGATGTCCGAGGGCAGTACGGGCCTGCCCTTCTGCGCATGCGGCCCGCTCATGTGGTGACGCTTCGGGAATACCAAAAGGAGCTGCGACCCCTCCGGCTCGACACGTTGAGCGACCGCCCAAACACCAGGCTGATCCTCTTCCTGGTCTGTTAGCCGGCGCGGAAACTTCCAGCGGTATCCGACGCCGTCCACCACAATCTGCCGGAAACCACGATTGCTGGCCGCCACCCGGAAGCCCTCCGCCACCGAACTACCAAGCTCACCGGCCCGCCGGCCCGCCGGCCCGCCGGCCCACCGGCAAGACCCCAAGTCCACACAACGCGAGTGCGTCGGGTCCGGTGCAGCGCCTGGGTCGGCGACAGAAGCTGCAACGGCACTCGTCGATAACAAACCCGCCAGCGTCCGACAAGAAACTTCCGCAGGCTGCGACCACCCCCGCCGTCGGCTACTTCCCCGAGCGTACGCCGCGCTCGAGCCGCAGAAGCCCAGCTTCGGATCGCACTCAGATTGTCACGGACCGCACATGGTTCCGTCGGCGCCGGGCGTGTAGGGATTCGAGGGTTGGTAAGGAGGAGGGGCGTCGCCGAAGACATCGAGCTGGTAGGTCGGACCGTCCCCACACCACGTGGAGAGCGAGAACGTCTGCGAAGACGAGTCCAGGCGCACCACGCGGAGATGCCGATAGATGAGCGGCTTGCCGACCTCGCACTGGGTCGGGGGCTCGCCGCGGAGGAAGTAGGCGGCGCCCGTGCCTGGCGCCTGCTGCAGCAGCCGGACCATGCCGCTCTGGTCGATCGCGACCGCGTTCTTCTCGTCGACCCCGATACCGAGGACCGCTGCGGGGCTGCGGGTGACCGCGCCATCCGCGTGCTGCCGCGCCATGAATGCGGCGAGCCGGCCCATCCGGTCGCGCGCGTGGAAGTGCGGATCGGTGATGACGCCGGCGAGCGGGGGGAACCGGAGCATGCCGCGCGTGAAGGTGATCGGGCTCTCGAACGGACTCGCGATGGCATCTCCCGTCGCCACGTTGGAGCTTCCCGCCGCGAGCGAGTCATAGACAAATTCCCCGAGAATCGCGCACCCGGCGCTCGTTCCGCCGACCACCCCGCCGCGGTCGTAGACATGCTGGACAGCCTGGATCAGCGGCGAGCCTTGCCACGCCACGTACCGCGACTGATCCCCGCCTGCGAAGAAGACCGCCTCCGCCTCCGACACCGCGGCGGCGACGCACGCGAGATCGGTAGCGGTCGCCGACGCGCCGAGGACGATGGTGCGCACCGAATGAAACGGAGCGAGGGCGTAGGCGTAGGCGTCATATCCGTTGTCTCCGCTCGCCCGCAGGATGACCAGATCGCCAGCGCGCGTGCTCGCCGCGCCGGCGATCGCATCGTGGGTCCACACGAAGGCGGCATCCACATCGGTGCCGCCCCCCATGAGCACCAGCCCTGGTCCGTGCGGCGCCTGGAGATCATCGACCGACGCGCCGACCTTCGGGTAGATCATGACGGCGCTGCTCGGCACGCAGGCGACGGGCGGCACCGAGCCTCCGTCCCCCGTGGGTAGCGGTCCGGGCGCATCGCCGGCGTCGGCGCGCATGGGCCCCGTGGGTTCGGCGGAGGAGGTTGACGCGTCGGCTTTCTCTGAAGGAGCGGCTTCGCTGCCGTGACGGCTGCCCCCGCACGCGAACAGAAAGCTGCAAAGCGTGGGGAACGCCACGAGGTAGGTTCGCCGATGGAACATTCGCAATGATCTACCATTCGGTCGGTATGAGGACCAGAGGTCCGAGCTCGCCCCCAACTGTCGCCGAGCCCGAAGGAACCGATCAGCGCAGTTATCGAGAGCTGAACTGCAGAATTCCTTGCGTCCCGCGCCTGACCTGCGACCCTTTCAAAAACCGACCAATCGGTCGACCAAAACGTGCTCGCCTCCACCCGTCGACTGGAGCTCCCCGATGCCTGCCCCGCTGCCGTCGCGCTTCGATGCTGACGAAACCCAGAAGCACTCGCGCCTCATTCCGCCCCGCCTCCTCGCAGACCCAGCTCTCGACGACCGGCCCAGCGACACGACGGTGATGTCGGCGGCCGAGCTTCCGTCGGCCCGGTTCCCGCCAAGACCGCAGATCAAGCGCGTGCGAGCGC
>JAYTOQ010000838.1:0-3392 GCA_043747665.1 Polyangiaceae bacterium
GCGAGGTTGCCGTGCGCGCGCATCGCCGCGAGCCCACGAGCGGCCGAGCGCTCGAGCGCCACGCTGTAATGCTTCGCGGCGGTGCGCGGATCGGCGAGACGCATCGCGAGATGGCCGAGCGACATCGACACAGCGACGCGCCACGCGCCGTCCTCGAGGCGCTCCGCGACGTGCTCGGCGAGCCGCAGCGCGGCCTGCGCCTGCTGGACGCGGTTCAATCGCAGCTCGAGCTGGGCGCTCGTGAGGTGCATGTCGAGCTGCTCGCGGAGCCCGGCGCCGCGCGGCGCCACGGTGAGCGCCCGCGAGGCCTGACGCAGCTCGGCCTCCGCGTGATCGGCCCGACCGTCGATGGTGCAGAGGATCGCGCGCTCGATGGCGAGCCGCGCGGTGTCGAGCGGGTTCCACGACGACGGTGAGCTGGGGAGGGAGGCGGCGAGGTCACGCGCCTTGTCGACGCGACCGGTCTCGCGATACGCGCGGAGCAATCGCACCGCGAGCGCGGGATCGAGGCGCGAGCGACCGGACAGCATCTGCTCAGTCCACGCGACGAGGAACTGCGACTCGTCCGCGGCAGCGAGACGATCGAGCAGCTGCGTGACGGCGTGCATCGCCACCGTGTCGACACCGGCGGCGCTACCGTGCGGAGGCGACGACAGACGGTCGCCGCCCGTGCGGTCATGGACGGACGGGGGCGGGATGCTTCCGCGTGTCGAAGGCGGGCCTCCGCTGCTCGGCCTGACGGACGGCGGAGGCACACTCGGACGGCGGTCCGCTCCGCGCTCGCCCACAGACGGCGGCGGAGGTTGGCTTCGCGTCGACGGGACGGGAGGCGGCCCTGCGGTGGGCGGGATGGTGGGCAGGAAGGCGCGCCGCGCCATGGCGTGAATCATAGCGCGAACAAGCTGAAGAACACCAGAGTCGCCGGCCGGGCCGGACCGGCGGCTCGCGTCCGGCCCGCCGGCGGTCTCTGGCGCGTGCTCGCGCGTCGACGGCCCTTCGCCGCTACGCCCCTTTCTTGTAAGGTGCGCCCCGATGCACGCCGGGCCCGACCCCACTGCGCCTTCTCTCGAGAGCGCCGCCAGCAGCGGCGGGGCGGACGGCGTCGTCGACCCCGCTTTTCGTGGGGCCTTGAGCGACGCCGTCGCCCTCTACCGGCACATGGTGACGCTGCGGCTGGTGTCCGCCCGCATGGTCGACTTGCAGCGCAGCGAGAAGGTGGCGTTCCACGCATCGTGCATCGGTGAGGAGGCGGTCATCGCCGCCGCCGCGCTCGCCGCCCGGCCGAACGACTGGATCTTCCCTGGGGTCCGCGAATGGGGCGCCGCGCTCGTTCGCGGGTTTCCGATCGCGGATTACATGCATCATGCATTCGGCTCGCGGACCGACGCGGCGAAGGGCCACTCCCCGCCGGACCATCCGCCAGCGCGCGCCTACCGCGTCGGGCCCGCCAGCGGGATCGCCGGCGCCCACCTTCCGCAGGCCGTGGGCGCCGCGTGGGCCGCGAAGATCAAGAAGGAGGACGTCGCGACCATCGCCATCTTCGGCGAAGGAGCGACGAGCTCCGGCGACTTCCACAACGCCGTGAACTTCGCGGGCGTCTTCAAGCCCGCGGTCGTGTTCGTGTGTCGCAACGACCACCGCGAAGCCTTCGCGTCGACGCGCGAGCGCGCACTCGCCTACGGCGTCGCCAGCGCGACGGTCGACGGCACGGACGCGCTCGAGGTCCTCACCGTCGTCCGCGCGGCGCTCGCTCGCGCCGCGGAAGGGAAGGGCGCGACGTTGATCGAGGCCATCACGCATCCCATCGGCGCCGGGTCACCCGCGCTCGCCAAGATCCACACCGACGCGTGGTCCCGCGGAGGCGCGGAGCTCCTGTCGCTCGGCACCGAGGCGCATGCCGACCCGATCGCGCGGCTCCGTCGCGTCCTCGAGCGCGAGAAGCTCCTCGAGAGCGGCGCCGACGAGGCCATCGCGAAGGACGTGCGCGCCGCGATCGACGCGGCCGTCGCCGATGCCGAGCGCGCGGGGCCGCCGGCCACCTCCACCTTGTTCGATGACGTATACGCCGAGGTGCCCGCGCATCTCCGCGCGCAGAAGGAGTCCTCGCCGTGGCGCAGATGAACCTCGTTCAGGCCATCAACGACGCGCTCCGCGTCGAGATGAAGCGCGACGATCGCGTCGTGGTGATGGGTGAGGACGTCGGGCGCGTCGGCGGCGTGTTTCGCGTCACGGCCGGCCTCTGGGACGAGTTCGGCGACGACCGCGTCATCGACACGCCTCTCTCGGAGGGCGGCATCCTCGGCACCGCGATCGGCATGGCGCTCTACGGCCTCGTGCCCATCCCGGAGATCCAGTTTTCCGACTTCATCTTCCCTGGCTACGACCAGATCGTCAGCGAGCTGGCGAAGATGCGGTGGCGCTCGGGCGGCGAGTACGCGGCGAACATGGTGATCCGCACGCCGGTCGGCGGCGGCATCCGCGGCGGGCTCTACCACTCGCAGTCGCCCGAATCGCTCTTCATCCACGTCGCGGGCCTCAAGGTGGTGTGCCCGTCGAACCCGCACGACGCGAAGGGCCTGCTCCTCGCGTCGATCCGCGATCCCGACCCTGTCCTCTTCTTCGAACCGAAGCGCATCTACCGCGCGGCGCGCGGCGAGGTGCCCGAAGGCGACTACACCGTCGACCTCTCGAAGGCCGCCGTGGTCCGCGAGGCCAGGCCAGGCCACGGCAAGAGCAAGGGCGGCGACCGCGCCGTCACCATCCTCGCGTGGGGCGCGATGCTCTACGAGGCCATCGCCGCTGCGGATCAGGCTGCCGAGCAGGGCATCGAGTGCGAGATCGTCGACCTTCGTACGCTCTGGCCGCTCGACCTCGAGACCATCACGAACAGCGTGAAGAAGACCGGCCGCGTCATCGTGGTGCACGAGGCGCCCAAGACGTGCGGCTTCGGCGCCGAGCTGGTCGCGCTCGTCAACGAGCACTGCTTCACGAGCCTCGAGGCGCCCCCAGTGCGCGTCACCGGCTTCGACACTCCGTTCCCGTACACGCTCGAGATGGACTACCTGCCGCTCGCGCACCGCATCCTTCCGGCCATCGTCGAGACGGCCCGTTTCTGATCGTTCTGACTGAGAGGTAACTCGCATGGCTCGCTGGGAATTCAAGCTGCCGGACATCGGCGAAGGCGTCACCGAGGGCGAGATCGTCAGCTGGCTCATCAAAGCCGGCGACATGGTCAAGGAAGACCAGCCCATGATCGAGGTGATGACCGACAAGGCCACCGTCACGATCACGTCGCCCAAGGCCGGCCGCGTCGTCGAGACGGTCGGCGCGCCGGGCACCGTCGTCTCGGTCCACTCCACGCTCGTCGTGTTCGAGCTCGACGCCAGCGTGAG
>JAYTOQ010000839.1:0-2790 GCA_043747665.1 Polyangiaceae bacterium
GGGATGATCACGTACACGCAGTGGCTGGACGGGGCGGGGAAGCTCCAGGCCGACCTCACCGTCACCAAGCTGGGCGACGAGAAGTTCTGGGTCGTCGCCTCGGACACCGCGCATCGCCACGTCGAGACGTGGATGAAGCGGCACATCGAGGCCGACGGCGACGGCAACGCTCATGCCTTCGTCACCGACGTGACCTCCGGCTACGCGCAGATCAACGTGCAGGGACCGCGCTCCCGCGAGCTGATGCAGTCCATCACCTCCTACGATCTCTCGAACGAGGCGTTTCCGTTCCGCGCCGCGCACGAGATCGACATCGGTTACGCTCGCGCGCTGTGCGTTCGCATCACGTACCTCGGCGAGCTCGGATACGAGCTCTACATCCCGACCGAGCAGGCCACGCACGTCTACGATCGCCTGATCGAGGCCGGCGCGCATTTCGGGCTGCGCCATGCCGGTCTTAAGGCGCTCGCCAGCTTGCGGATGGAGAAGGGCTACCGCGACTACGGGCACGACATCGACAACACCGACTCGGTGCTCGAGGCCGGCCTCGGCTTCGCCGTCGATCTGAAGAAGCCGGGCGGCTTCCTCGGCAAGGAGGCGGTTGAAAGGAAGAAGGCCGAGGGGCCGCTCACGCGGCGCATCGTCCAGATCCTCCTCAAGGATCCCGAGCCGCTCCTTTATCACGCGGAGATCGTCCGCCGGAATGGTCTCGCCGTGGGCTACATCCGCGCCGCCTCTTATGGATTCACGGTAGGCGGCGCCGTTGGATTGGCGATGATCGAGGCTGGTGAGCCGGTCACCGGGAAATGGCTCGAAGAGGGGACCTGGGAGGTGGAAATCGCCGGTAAGAGCTATCCGGCGCTCGCCTCGATGAAGCCGCTCTACGATCCCACGAACGAGCGCGTGAAGGCCTGAGTCGCCTGAATCAAGGGCCGTTCACGCACGTCATGGAGCCGAGACCGTCGCGCGCCTCGGCCCAGAAGCGATAGGGCGTGAACCAGAATCCGGCATTGTGGCCAATCGACGACTGCCGCCACGCGCCGACCAGATATCCCCAGTCACGCAAGGAGCGTTGATCGACACTCCCCATCAGGAATTCGAATCCGCTGAAGTCCTGGAAGTACTCGGACTGGAGCCAGTCGTCGGTCAGGAGATAAGCGGCGCGTCCGTTCATCGCGTCGATCCAGCGGGCGCTGTTGCGGAGATTCGTGTGCGTATGATCGGCGCACGGTTCGAGAAGGATGCGGTCGGGCTCGATCTGCTCGCGGCACTGGAGAAGCTGCATGAGGGCGAACGCCTCGACCACCGTCGAGTGAACGGCACCGCCGGAGACGATCACGACCGGCGCGACGCCGCCGCGCAGCGCATCGGCGGCGCGCTCGCTGCGGACGGGGAGGGCTCCGAGCTTGCCGAGGTCGCCGTCGACGAGCGCGCGACACGACTCGCCGGGGAGGAACGTTGCGAGCGAGGTATCGGCCTGCTCGAGGACGCCATGACCGGGCACGACCACCGCGGAGTACGGGAATTTTGCGGGACGGCGAGCCATCGCTCGCAGGACGCGGACGTTCTGCCGCCGGGCGGCCGAGCGCTGGTCCTGGCGGAGCGAGCACGGAAAGAGGCGATGGGGCGCGTCGTCAGGGACGCGATCGAGCTCGTCGGCGAGTGCCTCGAGGCGGCCGCGGGCCCCTGGCTCGGGATACGCGCAGCCGCGAGGGACCGCGCCCACGGTGACGTCACGACCTTGGTGCTTCACCGTCGTGAAACATGCATCCTGCACGTTGCTCTCGGGGAAGGAGACATGCGAGATTGCGTATTCGTCGCGCGAGACCACCGCGGTCATCCAGTGCTCGCACATGCGCCGCTGCGAGGGCGCCTCGTCCTTGCCGTTGAGGCGACCGAAGCGCGCGTCGCTGGCGGTGAATGCCGGCACCGGCTCCCGGTAGCCGCAGCCAGCGCTGCCCGACGACAGCGCGGTCAGCGCGGACAAGCCCAGAGCGGCGGACAAGGCCGGAATGAAGCGGCGCATGGGCCGACGCTCTACCGCGGAGTCATCCGCGCCGCCATCATGTAGGCTCGGCGGGATCATGCGCTCGGTGAAGGTCGTCGCTTCGATGGTGGTTGGCTCGTTGGCGTGCGTGGGGGCGTGCACGAGGCAGTCGGTCGATGCCGGCGCGCCGCATGCGAGCACGGCTGCGGCGCCGGTGGATCTCGCGACCGATGGGGCGGTCGGCGAGACGGGAGCGGGAACGACCACGACCACGACCACGACCACGACCACGACGGCGGAGACGGCGCATGATGCTGGCAAGGACGCGTCGGACGAGGCGCCGGTCGAGGTCAAGCTCGCGACCATCGGGATGCACGTCGGCGGCGGGCCCTACGACGAGATCACCAAGGAGCCGATGAAGCGCTCCGTCGAGCCCCATTTCTCCGAGCTCGCGCGGTGCTGGAAGCTGGCCGGCCGGCAGGAGCCCACCGACGTCGGCGTCGACCTCGTCATCGAGGCGGCGGGCGGCCGCGCGAAGGTCTCGAACCCGCGAACGTTCGCGAAGGGCGAGGGCTTCGTGCCCTGCGTGGTCTCGTTCTTCGAGAGCGTGGACTTCCTGAAGCCGCGGAACGGCAAGACCGTCGTGAGCTACTCGGTCCGCTTCACGCCGTAGTCAGCGCAGCTCGATGGCGCCGAGGCGCAGCAGCTCGTCGACGATCTCGAGACCGGAGAGATCGTCGAGCCCGCAGATGTCGACGAGCTCCTCGACGCTTCGTCGCCCGTCGATCTGCGAGAGGAAGAAC
>JAYTOQ010000840.1:0-3489 GCA_043747665.1 Polyangiaceae bacterium
GAACGGCGTGCCCGCCCCCGTCATCTTCATGGACCATGCGGGGCTCGATACCTACAGCTCGACGTGGCGCGCTCGCCACGTGTTCGGCGCCTCGCGCATCGTGGTGGTGACGCAGCGGTTTCACCTCGGGCGCGCTGTCTGGTGCGCTCGCGCGCTCGGGATGCAAGCCGAGGGGAGCGCCGCCGACCGTCACATCTATCGCGGCATCGCGTGGCTCCAGATGCGCGAAATTCCGTCGCGTACCAAGGCATTCGTCGACGTCACGGTAAGGCGCGCGCCACGCCACGCCGGCCCTGCCGTCGACCTGAAGGGCGACGGCCGGGTGACGGCAGGCTGAGGATTTTCGCGACTCGAGGCCTAGGCGCGCATCGCTTCGATGGGGCTGACGCGCGCCGCGCGGATCGCCGGCAGGAAGCCGCCGACCACGCCCATGAACCCGGCGAGGACCATCGAGCGGATGATGATCGCCGGGGTGGGCTCGAACGTAAAAGCGATCTCCGACCAGGTACCGGCGTTGAGCATCGTGATCTTCACGAACGACAGGCCGAGCGATGCCGCAGCGCCGACCAGACCGCCGATGGTCGCCAGCACGATCGACTCGAGGAGGAACGAGGTGAGGATGCTCCTTCGCGAGAAACCCAGCGCGCGGAGCGTGCCGATCTCGCGCTGGCGGTTCGCGACCTGCGCGTTCATGGTGATGGTCGCGCCGATCATGGCGCCGATCGAGAAGAGCACCGCGATCATCGTCCCCATGATGGTGAGGAAGATCGAGGTCGCCTCGGACTGCTTCTCGTAATAATCGGCCTCGCGCTGGACGGAGAGACCGAGCTGGCGGTTCTGCTCCACGAGCGCCTTGAACGCATCGAACTTGCTGGCGGCGTCGAGCCGAACGCGGACGCTCGAGACATAACCCTCGCGCCCGAACGCCGTGCGCGCGGTGTGGATGTCCGCCCAGACCTCGGACTCGAACGACGACCCGTCGTCCGCGAAGACGCCGACCACCTTCACGGGGCGGTTCTTCTTGATGTCGAAGCTCTGCCCGAGCTCGAGGCCCTTGAAGCGGCCACGAATGCCTGACCCGACGACCACCTCGTCACTGCCGGGCTTCGCGGCGCGGCCCTCCACGATCTTGGCGCTGGTGCGGAACTCGAAGACGTCCTCGGGGACACCGCGCACGGTGACGTTGGAGACGCCGGTGGTGCCGAGCTTGTCCATCAGGATGACTACCAGCACTTCGCCGACGCCCGGTGGCTTCTTGGATGCGCCGACCTGCGCGGCCTGCGCGAGCACCAGGTTGACTTGATTTTCCTCGATGCCGCTCTCCATCTCGGAGCTCGAGCCGCGGCGGAGGATGATGGCGTTCTCGGCGCCGGCCGAGCGGCCGAGGGTCCTCTTGATGCCGTTGCCGAGCATCTGCGCGGCGGCGAAGACGAAGACGACCAGCGCGAGCCCGAAGGCGGCCGCGATGGTGGTCGTCTTGCGGACGACGAGGTTGCGATAGTTGTATTTTACAGGGATCATCGCGGCGCCCTCATCCAACCCGACGCAGCGCGTCCGTCACCGAGATACGTCCGGCCTGGATGGCCGGAATGAGCGCGGCGGTGGTCGCGAGGAGCACCGCGATCACGCCGGCCAGGATGGCCACGCTGGGCTCGACCCGGAAGTAGGGGAACCACGCGCTCATGTTCTCTTCGATGGCCTTGCCGAGCAGGCCGTTGACGAAGGGATACGCGATGCCGACGCCCACCACACCGCACGCGATGCCGAGCAAGAAGGCCTCGCCGAGCACGAAGAACCGGATGTGCCAGGGCTGAAAGCCGATGGCGCGCAGCACGGCGTATTCGCGGGTCCGCTCGCGCACGCCCATGGCGATGGTGTTGCCGAGGATCATCAGCATGATGAGCAAGATGATGATCGACACGATGTCGAGCACGGTGAGGATGGCGCCGAACATCGCCATGAAGGAGAGCTGCATGTTGCGCTCGCTCATCGTGACCGTCTGCGTGTCGCGCTCGTCGAAGATCTTGTCGACCTTCGCCGAGATGTCCGCGCTCTGCGAGGGGTCCTCCACGCGCGTCATGACCCAGCCGATGGTGTCCCTGCGTTCTTCCGGTAGCGAGTCGTTCAGGTACGACCAGTGGAAGATGAACTGCGAGCGATCGAGCGATTTGCGCGCGGCGGTGTAGATGCCGTCGATCTGGAACTCCCAGTCGCCCGGATAGATGCTGCCTTGCAGGATGTACTTGTCGCCCACCTTCAGGTTCAGCTTCTTCGCGAGGACGTCGCCGATGATGGCGCCGCGCTTGTCGGCCAGCCAGCGGGCCTTCGCATCGGGCTCGAGGGTCAGCTCGTCCATCACGGGCAGAAAGCTCGGGCCGTCGACGGCGAGCGTGGCGAAGAACTCGTCGGGCTTGCCGGGATCCTTGCCGCCGAACCAGTTCGCCCACGTCGCCTGCTTCACGCCGGGGACGCCGCGGATGTCGTCGATGTACTTCTTGGGCAGCTGCATCACGAATGACACCTTGTGGCGGGTGCCGAGGCGATCCTTCGCAGCGTACTCGGCGCCGACCTCCCAGGAGCTGAGCACGGTGCGCAGCATCACGAACGCGACGAGCGCGACGGCCGCGCCGAGCACGGTGAGGATGGTGCGCAGCCAGTTGCGACCGAGGTTCCGCGCCGCGATGAGGAAGAGCCCGCTCATTTGACTGCCCCTTCGGACGGTCGGCCCGGCGCTGTGGTCCGGATCCTCATTCCAGCTTGCCCTTGTTGAGGTGGCGCGTGGCGGTGGCGCGCTCGGCGGCGGCCGGGTCGTGGGTGACCATGAGGATGGTCTTCTTGAACTCCTCGTTGAGCTTCGTCAGGAGCGTGAGGATGTCGTCCGCGGCCTTGCGATCGAGATCGCCGGTGGGCTCGTCGGCGACGATGATGGTGGGATCGTTGACGATGGCGCGCGCGATGGCGACGCGCTGCTCCTGGCCGCCCGAGAGCTGCCGCGGGTAGTGGGCCATGCGGTCCTCGAGGCCGACGGCCCGGAGCGCGGTCTGCGCGCGCTTCCTGCGATCGGCCGACGAGAGCTTCGTGAGGAGCAGAGGAAGCTCGACGTTCTCCAGCGCGGTCAGCACCGGCATCACGTTATAGGCCTGAAAGATGAAGCCGATGTGCCGCGAGCGGAAGCGCGCGAGGTCCCCGTCGCTCATCGTCGAGAGATCGTTGCCGGCGACCTTCGCCATGCCGCTCGTCGGGCGATCGAGGCCTGCGATGAGGTTGAGCAGCGTCGATTTCCCGGAGCCCGACGGGCCCATGAGCGCTTCGAAGGCGCCCTCGTGCACGTCGAGCGTGAGGCCATCGAGCACGGTGAGAGGCTCCTTGCCGCGCACGAACGTCTTGGTCACGCCCTTCAGCTCGATGATCGTCTTGGCGTTGGTGTCGCGATAGGCGGTCTTGCCCTTGGCCTTCTCGTTGGCCTTTTCAGCGGGCTTCTCGCCAGCC
>JAYTOQ010000841.1:0-4784 GCA_043747665.1 Polyangiaceae bacterium
CACCTGCGGCATCGACACGGCCAGCCGCTCGCATGCCGCCGCCGCGTGTACGACACGAACGACGCGGACGCGGGCGAGCGCGAAGTACTCCGCGACGTCCTCCGCGGCCCGGCCGTTGGGGCCAACCAGCATCGCAGTCATGCTGACCTGACGGATGATCGTGCTCTCCACGCGTTCACTCTACCGATTCGCCGAGAAGCCGCTAAAAGAAGGGCGATGGCACGTCGTCCCGTGGCGCCTCTCGTCGGTGAAGGAATGATCACGCGCAGGCTCGTCGTGCGCGCGAAGGACGTCGCGTTCTTGAAAGGGATCGTGGAGGCGCACGAGGGCCTCGCGCAGGTCTTCGCGGAGGCTGGCGGCGATCTCACCATCGCTGCGCCGGCGGGGCGCGACGCCGATCTCGACGAGCTGGTGAACGATCTCGCCGCGGAGTTCGACGGCATCCTTCCCAGTGCCGAGGCATCCGCGGCCAAGGCACCCGACCAAGAGCATGACCGGCGCAGCTGAATACGACGTCGCGATCGTGGGCGGCGGTCCGGCGGGCGCGAGCACCGCGCTCCATCTCGTCCGCGACCAGGGCATCCGGCCGGAACGCATCGTGGTGCTCGACAAGGCGCGTTTCCCACGCGACAAGCCCTGCGCGGGCGCGGTGAGCCAGCTCGGAGTCGATGCGCTGGCGGCGCTCGGCATGCGCGTCGAGGTCCCGTTCATCGCGATGCGCGGCGTGCGCGTCCTCTTCCAGGGCGCCGTTGGCGAGACGATGTGCGCGATGGGGATCGTGATCCGACGCCTCGAGTTCGATGCGCAGCTCCTCGGCGCGGCCCGCTCCGACGGCGTAGTGGTCCGTGAAGAGGAGGGCCTGCGCGCGATCGAGCGCGTCGCAGGCGGCTTTCAACTCACGACCGCGAAGGGCGCGCTCACCGCACGGATCGTCTCCGCGTGCGACGGCGCCGGCAGCACGACGCGCAAGCTGCTCGGTCTCCGAGAGCCCGAGCGCAAGGGTCATCTCTACGTGCTCGACACCGCGCCGATGGCCTCGGACAGCGGACCCGCGCGCGACATGATCGACTTCGATCTCTCGGTGCTCGAGGACGGCCTCCAGGGCTACTACTGGGACTTTCCGACGATGATCGACGGCGTCCGTCACGTGAGCCGCGGCATCTACCACGCGAACCTCGAGCCGGGCTGCGATGTGAAGGCGGCGCTCGCGAGCGCCCTGGCGCGCCGTGGGATCGACATCGACGAGGTGAAGCTGAGGCCGTTCAGCACGCGGCCCTTCGTGGGATCCACGATGCTCGCAGAGGACGGCCTGCTCCTCGTCGGCGAGGCCGCTGGCATCGACCATGCGACGGGCGAGGGTATTGGCCAGGCGATCGTGATGGGCGCCATGGCCGCGCGTCATGTCGCGCGCGCGCTGCGAACGGGCAGCCGCTCCTTCGACGCGTACGCGCGCGAGGTGCGCTCTGCTACGATTGGCCGTCACATGCTGCAGAGCGCGTGGCTGGCGCGCCGCGTCTATGGCCGTCTGGGGCACCCGGCGCGCCGCTTGCTCCTCGAGTCCACATTCGCGCGCGACGCCGCGATGCGCTGGTACAACGGCCACTCCCTCCCGTGGCCCACGAAGCTGCGCCTCGCTCTGGGCCTGTTGAAGCACGCGCGCCCGACGTAGATCAGAAGCGGCTGCTGCTGTCGCGGCCGTTCAGCTCGTCGTCGTCGGAGGTGAGCTCGGCGTGCATGGACGGGCGGCTCGAATCGATGTCGGGCGTGCTCCCCTTGTCGTGCGTCGAGTCCGGGGGCGGCGGGATGCTCGACTGACCGCTGTGGCCGAGCGCGTTCTTGTGCTCCAGAAAGCGCAGTGTCCCGGGCCCGCTGGTTCGCTCGAGCACACCGCGCAGGTCGCCCGGCATCGGCGCCTCCACGATGAGGCGCTGGTTCTTCGTCGGATGATCGAACTCGAGCCGCACGCAGTGGACGAACGTGCGATCGAGCGCGTTCTTCTCCTCAAAGAAGCGATTCGTCGGCGCGTGGCCGTAGCGGTCGTCGCCGAGGACGGGATGGCCGATCGCCGCAAGGTGGCGCCGAATCTGATGCGTGCGGCCTTGCTCGGGGATAACGCGCAGCACGGAGTGACCGCTGGCGACGGCGAGGCGGCGGTACCTCGTGCGTGCAGAGTACATCTTTCCGTCCTCGCGCAGCTCGCGCGTGATGGCGCCCTTGCTCGGCGTGACACCTCGCGTGCCCACGACGTAGATCTTGCGCGAGGTCTCGGCGTCGAGGATGGTCTGCCAGCGCTCCGCGAGCTCCGGCTTTCGCACCATCATCACGAGGCCGCTCGTGCCGACGTCGAGGCGATGCACGGGAACCGCTTCGCTCGCGTCGGGCAGCCGCCGTAAGCGCTGCACCAGCGACGATGCATACTCGGTCTGCGGCAAGGTCGGCTCGTGCGCGCCCTTCTCGACGATGATGAGCTCGTCGTCCTCGTAGAGGACCTTCGGCGCCGGCACCGCGATGCGCCGCAGGACCGCCACCGTCTCGACCTCGTCGGTGAGCGGGATCATGTCGACGGGCCGCAGCGTCGAGATGGTGAAGCCCAGACGCGAGAAGTGGTCGAGGTCGCGCGCCAGCGTGTCCGGATCGCACGACACGTAGGCGAGCGCGCTCACGTCGAGGCGCGCCACGAGCTCGCGAGCGACCGGGCTCATGCCGCGACGCGGTGGGTTCACCACGACGGCGTCGAAGCGAGCGCTCTGCTCCTCGAGGCGACGTAGCGCGGACACCACGTCGGCGGCTTCGGCGCGGACGGGAAGCACCTGCGAGCGCGCCGCGCGACCCGCGTGATCGGCAGCCGACGCGACCGACTCGACGAGGTGGACGTCCGCGCCTGCCTGCGCGAGCGAGAGCGCAATGGCCCCCGAGCCGCCATAAAGATCGAGCACGCGTGGCCGTGGCTGACCCTCGTCGCGCGGGCGATCGAGCCCGAGCAGGTCTACAAGCAGCGCGTGCACGCGCTCGGCCTGTCCGCGATGCGCCTGCACGAAGGAGCCGTAGGTGGCGTTGTGCCGCGAACCACCGATGCTGTCCTCGGCGGTCGCCGCACCATGCACCACGCTGGTCTCGCTGCCGAGGATCTGCGGCGAATCACCCTCGTGATAGTTCACCGCGACGCCGACGATCGACGGTGCAGCGCTCGCCAGCA
Organism: Polyangiaceae bacterium; assembly: GCA_043747665.1. GTDB lineage: Bacteria > Myxococcota_A > Polyangia > Polyangiales > Polyangiaceae > Labilithrix. Next base: position 3,197 of record JAYTOQ010000841.1, read on the forward strand.
AGCGCGCAGCCTCCTCCATCGACTCGCGCGTCGCGACGCGACCGCGCTGGACGACCAGCGTGACGAGGACGCGAGAGCCGTCGTCGCCGTGCACCTCGCGGAGATCCACGGCGCGGAGCGCGCCGCCCGCCCCCGTGGACGACAGCGACGGGTCGAACGGCGCGAGCGCGCCGCCGGATTTCTCGTCGTTCTGGATCCGTGTCCGGAGGACCGCCGCCACCTCGGAGAGAACGGGCGAGAGCACACGACACCGGGGGATGTCGACGACCTGATGGCCGCCGCCCTTCGTGTAGAGGCCTAGCTTGCCGCCCGTCGACACGATGAGCTTTGCGCGTGTGCGGTACTGGACGATCGGGTCGGCCGCCACCACCGGCTCCGTGTAGACCAGCTCGAGCGTGGGATAGCGGGACGCCGACTGGACGACGCGGCCACGTTTCATCGCGAGCTGCTCGCCGTAGGGCAGCGCGATGATGGGGCATCCGCCGCAGCGGTCGGCGTGCTCGCACACCACGCGCTCGGACATCGCGGTCGCGCTGCTCTCGTCCGCCGGCGCGAGGGCCGAGAGCAGCTCCGCCTCACTCGAGCGAGTCAGCGACCCCTCCACGGCGCCCTCTGTCGATCCGCCCGCGAAGACCGCAGGCGCGCCTGGTGAGGGTCGAAAGCTCCGCGGCATCACTGCCCGACCAGGTTACACATCGGGCTGCGGCCGTAAACGGACGTTCCTCACTGTTTGCGACGGACGCATCGGAGGCGATACGATCGGGGCGATGATCCCGGGCGAGCGTCAACCTGCCGCGCACGCGCTGCCCGTACCGGGGCAGGTGATCGCGGGAAAGTACGCGATTGTGAAGGTCATCGGCGAGGGCGGCATGGGTGTCGTCTTCGAGGCGACGCATCTCAAGCTGCGCCAGCGTGTAGCCGTGAAGATGCTCCTGCCCGAGATGCTCGCGCACGACATCATCGTGACGCGCTTCGAGCGCGAAGCACGCGCGTCGGGACAGCTTCGCAACCGGCACGCGGTGCGCGTGATGGATGTCGACGTCACCGCCGACGGCCTGCCGTACATGGTGATGGAGTTCCTCGAGGGCCATGACCTCCAGGTCGAGCTCGATCGGCGGGGCCGTCTGCCGTACCCGGAGGCCGTCGACATCGTGCTCCAGGCGTGCTCCGCCATGATCGCCGCGCACCAGATCAGCATCGTCCATCGCGATCTGAAGCCAGCGAACCTGTTCCTCGCGCAAGAAGGCGACGCGCACGAGGCGCGGACGGTGAAGGTGCTCGACTTCGGGATCTCCAAGGTCCAAGCCGACGGCGATGCCAAGCTCACGGTCGCAGACAGCGTGATCGGCACCGCGATGTACATGTCGCCCGAGCAGATACGCTCGTCGGGGAATGTCGACGCGCGCTCCGACATCTGGTCGCTCGGCATCATCCTGTTCGAGCTGCTCGCCGGTCGCCCGCCGTGGATCGGGACGCCGACCCAGCTTGCCGCCGCGGTGGTGAGCGAGGACGCGCCCGACGTCCGGACACACGCCTCCGACGTGCCCGCCGAGATTGCCACCATCATCGCGACCGCGCTGCGACGTGA
>JAYTOQ010000842.1:0-2101 GCA_043747665.1 Polyangiaceae bacterium
CGTGCGGCCTCGTCCAGCACGCGGATGTCGAGCGGCGCGAGGCGACCCTCGATGAGCCCGGCGTAGCCGTCCTCGACACCGACCATCTCGAGGCCGATCTCGGCGCCGATGCGCGCCGCCGCCCGCAGCGCGGCATTCATTCCCGGCGCGTCTCCGCCAGACGTCAGCACCGCGACGCGATCACGCTTCTGGAGGCCCATCGACCTCATGAGACCCCTCGCTGCGACCTCGGCGCAAGGGGGATCAGTGGGGGATGGGAGATGGCGGTGGAGCGCGAGTGACTGGGATTAGCGCTACGGCGTCGGCATCTTCGCGTCGCGACCGAGGGCGTGGTCGAGACGGATGCGGGCGATCCGGGCGTCGACCCGGGCGTTGAGGTGCTCGAAGCGCGTCTGCGCGAGGACGATCTCCGCGTCGATGAGGGTCGTCGCGGTGCCGCGGCCGTTGTTGAACAGCTCGCGCGCGACGCGATAGCCCTCGACCGCGCTCTCGAGTTGGCGCTGCGTCGACGCGATCGCGGCGTCGCCCTCGATGATGCCCTGATATGCCTGCGTCACCTCGAGCTCGACGCCGTCGCGCGTCGCGGCCTTCTGCGCATCGAGGGCAGCGGCGCGAGCGTCGGCATCGGCGCCGGCGGCACCCGCCGAGATGATGTCGTTCGGCGACCACGTGACCTGCGCGCCGACCGACCACGTAGGGAACCACGTCGGGGTCTGCGGGAAGAGCCGCTGGTTCGGGTTCGCGTAGGTGACGTCGCCGAAGCCGGAGACGACCGGATATTTGCCGGCGCGCGAGACACCGGCGAGCTTCCGCGCTGCCTCGGCGCTCTTGTCGATGCTCTTGATCTCCGGCCGCGCGAGCTCGGCCTCGGCCACGAGCTGCCGCAGCGAGGCCTGCTGCGACGGCAGCGTCCCGTCGAGCGAGTCGGCCGGAGTGAGCACTTCGTCGTCCTTGCCGTGAATGGCGATGCGGACCTGGCGCTCGGTGAGAGCGACGCCGCTCTTGGCGCGCTCGACGGCGAGCTCGGCGGCCGCGACCTGGGTCTGCGCGCGGAGCACGTCGGCCTTCGAGGCATTGCCGACCGCGAACTGGTTCTCTGCGTCCTTCTGGTGCGCACGCGCGACGGCGAGCGACTGCTCGGCCACGCCCACGGCCCCCCGAGCGCGCAACCACGTGTAGTATGCAATTTTGCCGTCGGCATAGGACTTCGCACGGGCGGCGACGACGTCGAAGCGCGCCGCGTCCTCCGACATCGTGGATGCCGAGTACGCCTTGCCGATGCGCAGCAGGTAGTCGCTGAGCGGGATCGCGATGGTGGCCTGCGTCAGGTAGTTGTCGAGCACCAGCGGGAACGAGAAGCTGCCTGCGGCGATGATCGGCGTCGGATTCAACGTGCCGGCAGGCTGCTGCGTCACGACGAGGCTGCCTCCACCCGTGACCGACGGCGGCGTGAACTCACTGAGGCGCGTGTAGCGAGCCGTCAGGCCGATCCGCGGGAGGTAATTCGTCCACTGCTGATCGGCGCGCGCGCCTGCGGCGGTGAGGTTTTGCTCCGCCGCCTTGGCCTGGTAGCTGGTCGTGATGGCGCGTGAGCCCACGGTCTCGGCGGTGATCGCTCCCGGCGAGCCCGACGGCTGATCGTTGCCCGCAGGCGCGCGCGCGACGTCGGGCGTGCCGGCGGCGGCCCCCGCGGAAGGCGCGGCTGGAGTCGGCGGCGCGTTCGGCGCCGTTCCGGGCGCGGCACCGGTCGCGCCGGCCGGCGCCTGGGCGTGGGCCGGTGTTGCAAACGACCATGCCGCGAGGATGGCCGCGGCAAGCACTCTGATGCTTCGCATTTTTTCGCAGTCCTTCTTTCCCGGCCGTTCGATGCCGGACGAGGCGTTTCCGTCCCGCCGATTCGGCCCGCTTCTACTTCGGCTGACGAAAAACCTTTACGAAAAAGCACCCCTTGCCCAAGGATCACCTGCGATGAGGCTGATCGCGTCGCTGGTCGCGCTTGCGACGCTCGGGGGCGCCGCGACAGGGTGCGACGGCACCAGGTCACGAAAGCCGGTGGCGATGGCGCCCATCGGTACGGTGCCGATCGCCACGCGCACGCCCG
>JAYTOQ010000843.1:0-3615 GCA_043747665.1 Polyangiaceae bacterium
CGCCGACAGTCGTCGGGCGTCCGCGACGATCGACCTCGACCACGACCGGAAACCAGGCCGGCCCGTCGTAGACGTTGCCCCACCCGGCCTCCACGGCCAGCTCGCGCTCGCACGTGGCGTACGCGCGGGCCGACGCCGTGAAGCCGGCACGACGGCGCAGCATCACGACGAGCGCATAGCCGTCCGGCAGACGTCGCGCGACGAAGCTCCGCTTTTGGCCACGCAGCACCACCCAGCGCGGCCTGCCGAGACCCCCGTATTCCTCGAGGTCGTTGAGCACGATGCGCATGTGAGCGGCGGCGACCTTCACGTCGAAGGGGCTAACGACGCCCGCGTAGTCGACGGTCTCACCGCCGAGATCGACGAGCGCGCAAGCGTAGGCGCCGGGCAGTCGAAAGATGAGATCGATCAGGATCTGCGCGAAGGGCGTCGCGTCCATGTCGCGCGCCGGGGGAGGGCGCGACGGTCGCAAAGGCGGTTTCGCGGGCGGTTTTCCGGCGCGCGGCCGGCGTTCCGTCACGGAGCCGGCCCGCGTCCCGAGATGGCAAGGAGCGAGCGCATCAGGTTCTCCGCCGAGGGCGCGATCTGGATCCGGGTCGCCGATCGCATGGAATCGACGCGGGCCTTCGTCGCCGCTGCTGCTCGCATGGCTATCGTCTCGTCCGCGAAGGCGATCCTTCGCGCGTCGAGCGGCATGCGCTGGTCGGGGATCCGCTCGACGAGGCGGATGACGTGCCAGCCGTGGGGCGACTCGACGACGGTGCTCGTGGCGCCCGGCTCGGTGAGCGTGAAGGCGCCGCGCGCGAAGGCCGGCTCGAGCCGTTGATCGCCTTCGATCGACGCGCCCTCGTCGGTGAACGCGGGGAGCTTCTCCGCGACGATCTCCACGTCGCCCGCCGAGACCGCCTTGGCTTTGGCCACGAAGTCTTCGGTGTCCTTCGCATCGACCACCGCATCGCGCAGCTTCGCTGCGAGGGCCCTTGCGCGCTCCTCGGCCGCCGGATCCGGCTTTTGCGGACGCGGCACCAGAGCATGGACGACGCGGACGGCGGGCGGACGATCGACCTCGCGCCAGTAGCGCGTGCTGAGCGTCTTCAGCTCCTCGTCCGTCGGCGGCCCGGCGCGCCTGGCGTCCGCGAGGATGTGGTCCGCCATAACGCGCGCGCGCGTGGAGGTCAGTCGCCAGCTCGTCGGCACCTCCCGATCCATGCTCTTCAGGCGCGCAGCCTGCGCAGCGACGGCATCGTCCACGAGACGCTTCAGCGCTTCGTGCGCCGTGATGCGCTGCGCAGCCGCCACCTGCGCGACCAGCGACACCGGAATGACGTCGGACCCCACGCGCGCTGCGACCTCACCGCCGAGCGCCACCTGCTCCACCGGCTGCGGTGCTTCGTAGCCGCCACTGCAAGACAGGCTCGATGCGAGCAGGCTCGCCAGTGCGATGCGCGCGACGTGGAGATTCATGCGCTGGCCCCGGGTCTCACGAGCTGGACCCCGGCACGCAGCGCGACCACGCCGACAATCAGGAAATACAGAGCTTCTACGTCGTTGGCGCGTGCAAGGGCCAGCGCGCCGAAGGTGAACGCCGCGGCGGCGCCCAGGACGAGAGCGGCGGCGAGCACATCGAGCACCTGCATGACGGAGGAACGATAACGCCGAGTGAGCCCGACGTCAGCGATCACCGTCCGTGATCACCGAGCAAAGGTGAGAACGATGCCCGAGCCCAGGAAAAGCGCCAGCATGACGACCCACGGCAGCGCGCGTCGCAAGCGGAGGCGGCGGGTGGCGCGCGCCCGCGGCACGTGTCGCGCGAGCGCGATGCTGGTGGTCGCGCCCAGCACCGCGACACCGCACACGACGGTGACGAGCCGGACCAGCACCGCGCGCTCCGGCGTGGAAACTCCCCAGCCGACCGCCTGCATCGCGAGGGCAAGGACCACCCCGGCGGCCACGTAGGCTCCGTCGCCGCGCGGCACCTCGGAGCGCGGCTTCAGGGAGCTTCCGGCGACGATCCTTGCCGATGCGGCCGGATCGGCACGCAACGACGGCCCTGCCGACGCGAACGCGAACAGCGCCCAGCCGACGACGCCGAGAGCACCGCGTACGCCGTCGAGGCGCGCCGACGAGAGGGCGCCCGGCGCGAGGGTCCAGACGATGGCGCTCGAGAGGACGAAGCCCCAGACCGACCAAATTCGCGCCCATGTCGGTCCGGTCCAGGCCCGCAGAGCGGCGACGCCCGTCGGCGGCGGCGCCTGCGAGGGACGTCCGGCCCCGGGATCGAGGAATGGATCGGGAGGCGGAGGCGGAGGCGGAGGCGGAGAGGGCACACGCAGCCCGGCACCCTCGACCAGCGGCGCCGTGACGAGCGCGATGACGCCGATGACCGCCGCGACCTTGGCGACGAGCGGCGCGCCGCGCGACCACGCTGCGGGCGCTACCGTGATCGACCACGCGTACAGGCCGGGAATCGCGGCCTGGGCGGAGGCACCGAGCTCCGAGAGCCGCGTGAGGACGACGTTCCTCCGCGCTCGCGTACGTGCCGAGACCGGCGCGGTCTCGCTCGCGGGAGGGAGGGCCGGCTCGTTCATCCGTCGAGGCTGCCGGCGCTCGGCGTGCCCGTGCTCGGACGCACGTCGCGAACGAGGCGCGATGCGCCGACGAGGCCGTCGCCGTCCTCGACCTCGCGTGCCGCCTCGAGACCCAGCTTGCGCCAGAGATCCTTGTCGAGGAGATGGCTCGGGCGGACGTTCTGCGTGGCGGCCAGCATCACCGCCTTGATGTCAGGATGCTTCTCCTCGAGGTCGTTGATCATCTGACCGACGATCTTGCGCTGGAGGTTGTCTTGGGACCCGCACAGGTCGCACGGCAGGATCGGGAAGGCCATTTCCTTCGAGAAAATAGCGATATCCTCCTCCGCGCAGTAGGCGAGAGGCCGGATGACGACGTGGCCGTCCTGCGCCATCAGCTTCGGAGGCATCGCGGCCAGCTGACCCGCGAAGAACAGGTTCAAGAGCAGCGTTTGGAGGATGTCGTCGCGATGGTGCCCGAGCGCGATCTTGGTGCAGCGCATCTCCTTGGCCACGCGATAGAGGATGCCGCGCCGGAGCCGCGAGCAGAGCGAGCAGAACGTCTTGCCCTCGGGGATCTTGTCCGTGACGATCGAGTAGGTGTCCTCCTCGATCATCGTGAAGTCGTAGGCCTCGTCGCGCATGTACTTGCGCAGGCGATCGGCGGGGTAGCCGGGATGGCCCTGATCGATGTTCACGACGACGAGGTCGAAGCGGATGGGCGCGCGCTTCTGCAGCTCGCGGAGCATGTGCAGCATCGTGTAGCTGTCCTTGCCTCCGCTCACGCAGACCATCACGCGATCGCCTTCGGCGAGCATCTGGAAATCCATCACCGCGCGCGACATGGCGCGGGTGAGGCGGCGCTCGAGGGAAGGTTCCATCATCGTGCGGTGGGGGTAGCAGCTCACTTTCGCGCGGGCAAGCCGGGGTCCACGCTCTCGGCGCCACTGGACCGCGTGAGCGCGTGCGCAGCGGCGTCGGGAACGAGCTGCCCGAGCTGCCAGGCCTGGAGGTGCCTCTGGAGCTCGAGGCGCGCGAGCTAAACGCG
>JAYTOQ010000844.1:0-2656 GCA_043747665.1 Polyangiaceae bacterium
TACGAGAGGGTGGTGCCAGCCATCATCGTGGCCGCGTTCTTGTCGCCGTAGACGACCTGGCCCATCGTCGAGAGGAACGGCGCGACGCGCTCGACGCTCACGGCATCGCGCGCGACCGCCTTCGCATCGTTCTCGGTGAGGCGGCCCGTCACCTGCCCGCGCGCGCCAGACGACTGGACGTTCTCCGGATTCACGAACAGCAGGTTCGAGCCGAAGTTGTCGATCTGGCTGCCGACGCTCTCGGATGCGCCGCCCGCGAGCGCCGTCACGATGACGACCGCGGTGACGCCGATGAGGATCCCGAGCACGGTCAGCGCCGCGCGCAGCTTGTTGCGGATGATCGCCGAGAGCGCCAGGCGGATCGCGCCGACGACGAGCGCGAAGCCGCTCACGCGCTTCCCCCAGCGCCGGCTCCCGCCTTCGCCTTCTTGGGCGGCGATACGAGTGGGGAAACAGCCGACAGCACGAGGTAGCGCGCGAGCGCGATGGTCGCGAGGCCGAGCAGCGAAAGGCCCAGCGCTGCGAGCACACCGCCCGACGAGAGCCCGTCGAGCCGGTCGAGCAGCACCTTGCTCCCGGGCATCCATCCGAGCGCGAAGGCAGGCGCGAGAAGCACCGCGCCGATGAGCGTGTACGTGATGGCGATGCGGGCGCGCTGATCGTTCGTGAGCGGACGACCGAGCCGTCTGCCGCCGTACCAGGCAGCGACGATGGCCTCCAGCACGAACGCGAACGCGACAGGCGCGACCGTCGAAGGCGCATCGAGGACGACCTTGGCGTAGAGCGTCCCCAGCAGGCTCCCGACGATCGCGGCCCCCAGCATGCCAAGGTAGAGGAGAGCCGGCACCGGGCCGCCAAGGCGACGGCGCGCAGCGACTGCGGGGTCGGCGGCCTCCTCGTCCTCCGCTGGACCGCCCTGTTCGGAACCGCCGAGCTCGACGAGCGCCGCGGCGGCATCGAGCGGCTTGTCCTGCACGATGTCGGTGACGATCCGGCCATCACGGAACGTCACCACGCGCGACGCACATGCCGCGATGTCGTGCTCGTGCGTGACGAGCACGATGGTGATGCCACGATCCTGGTTCAGGCGCTGGAGGAGGGCGAGGACTTCGAGGCTGGTGCGCGTATCGAGGTTGCCGGTGGGCTCGTCGGCAAGAAGCATGGGCGGTCGCGTGACGAGCGCGCGTGCGATGGCGACGCGCTGCTGCTGTCCGCCGGAGAGCTGATTCGGTGTATGATGCACACGATCGCCGAGCCCGACGGCGGCTAGCGCTTCGTTCGCCCACTTGCGGCGCTCTCGCGCGCTGACGCCGCGATAGACGAGAGGGAGCTCGACGTTCTCGAGCGCGGTCGTTCGCGGCAGCAGGTTGAAACCCTGAAAAATGAAGCCGATCAGGCGATTGCGCAGGATGGCGCGAGCATCGCTGCCGCGCGCGCCGACGTCGAAGCCGCCGAGCTCGTAGACGCCGCGCGTCGGGCGATCGAGGCATCCGAGGATGTTCATGAGCGTGCTCTTGCCGGAGCCGCTCGCGCCGACGATCGCTACGAACTCGCCCTGCTTGATCTCGAGGTCCACCTCACGGAGCGCGCGCACCGTTCCAGCGCCGGACTCGTAGTCCTTCTCGACGCGTCGCAAGGTGATGAGCGCAGATTCCATGAGCGCTCAGAACATCTTTCCTTTCTTCTTCTTGTCCGCGTCGTCGATCTCGTCGGTCACGATCCTGGTGGTCGCCGAGAGGCCACCAATTACCTCGGTCGTGAGGCCATCGGTCACGCCGATCTGTACGATGCGAGGCTCCGACTTCTCGTCACCGAGCTTCTCGTTCGTGATCACGTAGACGCGCCCGGTGCCCTTCGCGAGCGGCGGCTCGGGCGGCTGCGGGATCGGCTTGCCATTCGGCCCCATCGGCGGCGTCGGCTTGTAGCGGAGGGCGGCGTTCGGAACGCGGAGCGCGCCCTTCACCTCGTGCGTCTTGATCGTGACCGTGGCCGTCATGCCGGGACGAAGCTTCTCTTCGGGGTTCTCGACCTCCACGACAGCGGAGTACGTGACGACGCCCTGCACGTTGTTGGGGCTGTAGCGAACCTGCTCGACTTTGCCGCGGAACGACTCCCCCGGGAAAGCATCGACGACCGCCTCGGCTTCCATCGTCTGTTTCAGCTTGCCGACGTCGGCCTCGTCGACGTCCGCCATGACCCGCATCTTGCGGAGATCTTGGGCGATCACGAAGAGGACGGGCGCCTGAAAGCTCGCGACGACCGTGGCGCCCGGGTCGATGGTGCGCGAGACCACTACGCCGTCGACGGGCGAATAGATCTTCGTCCACGTGACATTGGTTTGTTGCTGCGACAGCTGCGCCTGGATGGCGGTGATCTGCGCGGCGGCGGACGCCACCTGCGCCTTCGCCACCTCGAGCTGGCCGAGCGCGGTGTCGAGCTCCCCCTTCGCGGCGAGGTTTTGCTGGAAGAGACGCTGCGTCCGATCGAACGCGACCTGCGCGGCGGCGGCGTTGGCCTTCGCGCTCTCGAGGTTGGCGCGCTGCGAGGCGACCTGAGCCGCCGCTTGCGTAACCTGCGCGCCGTACTGGATGGGATCGATCTCGCAGAGGAGATCGCCCTTCTTGACGACCGAGTTGAAGTCGACGTTGACCTTGGC
>JAYTOQ010000845.1:0-16865 GCA_043747665.1 Polyangiaceae bacterium
TGGGCGTGATCTTCGACTGGGTGCCCGCGCATTTCGCGAGCGACCTCCACGGCCTCACGCGGTTCGACGGCACGGCGACGTTCGAGCCGGACGACCCCACGCGCGCCCTTCATCCCACGTGGGGCACCGGCGTCTTCGACTTCGACAAGCCGGAGGTCCGCAGCTTCCTCCTCTCGAGCGCCATCTTCTGGATCGAGACGTTCCACGCCGACGGGCTCCGCGTCGACGGCGTCGAGAGCATCCTCTACGCCGATCACCACGCGGGAAAGGATGACCCGGGCGGCGTCTCGTTCCTCCGCGAGCTCACGAGCACGCTCAAGATCGAGCATCCCGAGGTGATCCTCGCGGCTGAGGACTCTTCGGACTGGCCAGGCGTGACGCGCGCCGCGTCGGCGGGCGGCCTCGGGTTCGATCTCAAGTGGGATATGGGCTTCTCGCACGACCTCCGTCGCTACCTCGCCGTCGATCCCATCGACCGCTCGCAGCACCAGGCGGTGCTGACGTTCCGCTCGGTCTACGCCGCGAACGAGAGCTTCGTGATCCCGCTCTCTCACGACGACGTCATCGCGGAGCGGGGCGGCGCGCTGCTCGACCAGATGTACGGCGATCCGTGGCAGAAGCTCGCCAACCTGCGCTTGCTCTATGCGATGGCCTGGGCGCAGCCAGGCAAGAAGCTGCTCTTCATGGGCAACGAATTCGCGATGCCCAGCGCGTGGCATCACGACCGGAGCCTCGACTGGCACGTCGCCCGCGAGCCTGCTCACGACGGAATTGCGCGCATGATCGGCGATCTCAACCGCGTCTATCGCGAGACATCCGCGCTCCACGCCGGTGACAGCGCGCCGAATGGCTTCGAGTGGATCGACGGCACCAACTCGCCGATGAGCGTCATCGCTTTCATGCGCCGCGGTCACGGCGACGACGACGTGGTGGTGGTCGCGTGCAACTTCACGCCTGTGCCGCGGCATCAGTACCGGATCGGCGTCCCGCGCGCCGGTCACTGGCGCGAGATCTTCAACAGCGACGCGCGCGACTACGGCGGCAGCGGTCACGGCAACTTAGGCGGCGTGGATGCCGTCCCTTACCCATGGAATGGCCGGTCATCATCGGTAGTCGTGACACTGCCCCCGCTAGGAGCGATCATCCTGGCACGATGAGAACGGAAACGAAGATCACCCGCGAGCTGATCGAAGACCTCGCGCCGGCGACGCTCGACAACTACCGGTCGTCGCGTTACCGCGCCGACGACCAGGCCATCGCTCTCGGGATGCTCGCGACGCCCGATCGCGCGCTCGTACTGTGGATGTACGAGCTGCTCCGTGAGCTCGACGGCATCGTCGGCGGCGAGCATCCGGTCATGGATCCCGCGCCGCTCTTCGCGTTCCTCCAGCGCCATCCCATCAGCGAGACCGTGCATCGCATCCGCGAGCTGGGCATGGCATCGACGATCGAGCCGCGCATCGCGGAAGCCCTCCACGATATCCGCGGCGGCTCGTTGACGGTGCTGTTCGCGCAGCTCTCGCGAATCGGTCGCGTCCCGTTCAAGAACGAGCTGGGTCGGTCGCTGTTCATCGCTACCCGCGATCACATGAAGATGATGCGCAACGTCACCACCGACCTCGATCCGGTCGCGCGGGTGCGCGACCTCGCCTTCCGCCGGCACTCGCTCGACGAGCTGGCGGTCGCGTTTCGGTCGTTCACGGCGCAGCACGGCGAGGACCAGGTCGTCGTCGATGTCGATTGTCCGGAAGACGCCATCATCGCCGAGAGCTGCGTCGAGTTCGGCGCGGTCGACCGCGTCGCGTACAACCTCCTCAACAACGCCGTCCGGCATACCACTCGCCCGGTCGTCGAGGCGTGGCTGCTCTGCTTCGCGAAGGATCTGCGCGTCGTGGTCGCGAACGCCGTGGCGCCAGAGCACCGCGACTTCCTTGCGGAGCGGCTGGCGACCGATGACTCGTCGCTCTTCGGCGATTTCACGACCACCGGCTCCGGCTACGGGCTCCGCATCGTCAGCGAGCTGGTCGCCCACGCCTACGGGATCCCGAGCGTGCGGAAGCTCACGGACGACTGCTACGTCGGCGCGCGAATCGTGGACGACAGCTTTGTCGCCTGGTTTCACTGGCCCCTGTCGGACGCGCCGTGACCGGGCTCGAAACGCCCTCTTGGTACCGGATGTGCACTCCGATAAGGTCGTGACCACCCGGCACCCCGAAGCGATGGCCACACCCGACCGTGAATCGACTCGCAAAAGCGCGAGCGCCGAAGCTACCGCACCTCAGAAGAAGGTGCCGTTCTCGATGGTGCGCACGTTCGTCCTCGCGGATCTGATCACGCTGGGCAACGCGTTTTGCGGCACTGGGGCGGTTCTTGCCAGCATGAGCCACGTCGCCTCCGGGGACCGGACCGCGGTGTGGGCTGCGCTCATCCTCCTGCCGCTCGCGCTCGTCTGCGACGCGCTGGACGGGGCGGTCGCCCGCTGGCGCCGCCGCTCGTCGCCGCTGGGCGCCGATCTCGACTCCCTCGCCGATATCGTGTCGTTCGGCGTCGCTCCCGCAGCGCTCGGGTTCGCGCTCGGTCTCCGCGGCGGCTGGGACGGCGTCGCGCTCTGCTTCTTCGTGGCTTGCGGCATCAGTCGCCTCGCGCGTTACAACGTGACCGCCGCCGCCCTCTCCGACGAGAGCGGCAAGGTGAAGTACTACGAGGGCACGCCGATCCCGACCAGCCTGGTGCTGGTCCTCGTCCTCGGCATCGCCTTCGGGCAGGGCGCGGTCGGCCCGGCGCTGTGGCTCGGCCACATGACGCTCGGCCCGTTCGACTTCCACCCGCTCACGTTGATGTACGTCGCAAGCGGCGCGCTCATGGTCAGCACGTTCCGCATCCCGAAGCCCTAGAACCGCGAGTCACGGGCAACGTCGCGGTCAGAACGTGAACGTCGTCGTCGCGGCACGCCCGCCCGCACGCCCAGCGCTGTAACCTGCTACGAAGGCGAGGGCCCAGAGGAAATCTCGCGGTGACGCTTTCTGTCGATGAGCTGGAGACACGCCGCGCCGCGCTCGAGGCCGAGCTCGGAGAGCGCATCACGGTCGATGGGCTGAGCGCGACGCTCCGCATCTTCCAGCGCAAGAAGGGACATCGTCACTCCACCGACGATCTCCTGACCGCGTGGTACGCGCTCGAGAAGAGCCCGCCGGCCATGCGCGCGCTCGACCTCGGCACCGGCATCGGCACCGTGGGCCTGCTCGTGCTCGCCGGCATGCCGGAGGGCATGCGGCTCACGTGCATCGAGGCGCAGGACGTGAGCTTCCGCTTCCTGGGCGAGAACCTGCGCGCCAACCAGCTCGAGTCGCGTGTCGATGCGCATCACGGCGACCTGCGCGACCTCGCGCTTGCCGAGCGGTTTCCGCTCGTGACCGGCAGCCCACCGTACTTCGACGTCAGCGCGGGCATCGTGCCGGCGGACTCACAGAAGGCGCATGCGCGCTTCGAGCTGCGCGGTGACGTCCGCGACTATGCGCGGGCGGCCAAGCATCATCTCGAGCCGGGCGGGCTCTTCGTGCTGTGCTTTCCGTGGCCGCAGAAGGCGCGTGCGCTGGCGGCGGTGCGCGACGAAGGCTTCACTGTGGCCTTCCACCGTGACGTGGTCCCGCGTGTGGGGATCGCGCCGCTCTTCTCGCTTTTCGCATGCAGACTGCATGAAACTGGCGAGGTCGGCGTGGAGCTCCACGAGTCTCCGTTCGTGGTGCGCAAAGAAGACGGCAGCCACACGCAGGCCATGCACGAGGTCCGCGCGCGGTTCGGGTGGCCTCCGTCGAACGAGGGCTCGCGATGAAGCACACGATGGATATGCCGGCGCGCATCGCGCCGATCGTGGTGGACAAGACCGGCCCCGAGCTCCTCCGGGACCCGCTCCTCAACAAGGGCACCGCGTTCACGGAGGAGGAGCGCGACGCGTTCGGCCTGCACGGGCTCCTCCCGCCGCACGTCGGCTCGCTCGAGGGCCAGCTGCGGCGCCGGCTCGACGGCTTCCGCAGCAAGCCCACCGACCTCGAGAAATACGTCTTCCTGCGCGGCCTCCAGGACAACATCGAGACGCTCTTCTACGCGCTCCTCGGCGCGCATCTCGAGGAGATGCTGCCCATCGTCTACACACCCGCGGTGGGGGAGGGGTGCATCCGCTTCAGCGACGTCTGGTCGAAGCCCCGCGGTCTCTTCATCAGCTACCCACAGCGCCATCGCATCGAGCAGATACTCGCAGACCCGCGGCTCGACGGCGTCGAGGTGATCGTGGTGAGCGACGGCGAGCGCATCCTCGGCCTCGGCGATCAAGGCGCGGGAGGCATGGGCATCCCGATCGGAAAGCTGTCGCTCTACACCGCGTGCGCCGGCATCCATCCCGCGACCACGCTTCCCATCCTCCTCGACGCCGGCACCGACAACGAGGAGCGCCTCGCCGATCCGCTTTACATCGGGTGGCGAAGCCATCGCGTCCGCGGTCAGGAATACGACGACTTCGTGGAGGCATTCATCGGCGCCGTCACGCGGCGCTGGCCGCACGTGCTCCTGCAATGGGAGGACTTCGCTCGGCAGAATGCCGGTCGTCTGCTCGAGCGCTATCGGGATCGCCTGTGTACCTTCAACGACGACGTCCAGGGCACCGCTGCCGTCGCCGCCGGGACACTGCTCGCCGCCGTCGCTGCCACGGGCGGAACGATGGCCGATCAGCGCATCGTGATCTTCGGCGCGGGCACCGCGGGCATGGGCATCGCGGGCCTCTTGCTGCGGCTCATGACGGACACCGGCATGCCGGAGGCGGAGGCGCGCCGGCACTTCTACGCGGTCGATCGAGCGGGGCTCCTCGTCGACGACATGCCGGGAATCGAGGGCTTTCAGCGATCGTTCACGCAGAGCCGCGAGGCGGTGGCGGGCTGGACGCTCGAGGCGCCGGTCGACGCGGAGGACCCGGGGCAGCCGCGACGCATCACGCTCCTCGACGTGATGAACAACGCGAAGCCCACGACCCTCATCGGCGTGTCGGGGCAGGCGGGCGCGTTCTCCGAGCGCGTGGTGCGGGCGATGGCGCGCGGCGTGGAGCGCCCTGTGATCTTTCCGCTCTCGAATCCCACGCTGAGGAGCGAAGCGTCACCGCAAGATCTCCTCGACTGGACCGAGGGCCGCGCCATCGTCGGCACGGGCAGCCCGTTCCCGCCGGTGACCCGCGACGGCAAGGTCGTGAAGATCGACCAGACGAACAACTCGTACATCTTCCCCGGCGTCGGGCTGGGCGTGCTCGCGGTCGGCGCGCGGCGCGTGACCGATCGCATGTTCGAGGTGGCCGCGCGCACGCTCGCGAGCGTCTCGCCAGCGCGAACCGATCCTGGCGCGACGCTGCTCCCAGCGGTGACCGACCTCCGTCGCGTGGCCGTCGTCGTCGCGCGCGCGGTGGCGCGCCAGGCCCGCGCGGAGGACCTGTGCGATCCGCTCGACGACGCCGAAATCGACGGCCGCATCGAAGCGAAGATGTGGCAACCGGCCTACCCGCCCTACCGCAAACGCGGATGACAGGCAGGCTCGTGCCGGCTCGGCAGAGTCAGTCGCAGTACCACACGGTGATCAGCAGCGACTCGACGTCGGCCGGCGCCGGGCCGATGCCGGCGTCGTCGCGGCGGCGCGCCCAGAGCTCGGCGCCGAAGCCTGGCTTGCCGACGAGCGCAGGCGTCAGGGTGTCGCCCCACGTGTCGACCTCCTGGCCGTAGTGGTGCGTGCCGATGCCGACGGGCCAACCGCTCGCCGCGAACTTCGGTCGTGAGCTGGCCACGCCGTCGAGCCACAGCTCGATGTTGCCGTCGACGATCCGGTTTGCGCCCTTCCTCTTCAGCTCGACGACCACGCCCTTGATGGTCACCGTCGACGGCAGCGTGAACCCGTATCCGGTGACGCGGAGCAGCTCGGTCTGTTGATCGTCGCTTACGTCGGCGTGCGCGAAGGCGCCGTCGATGGTGAGCGCGTTCATGGGGCTCTGCCACGCGACGCCGCCGGTCGCGTTGGGCCGTGGGAGGCTCGCGGCGATGGTGCCGGGGTTCGGGCCGACGAACTTCACGGGGCAGCCGGCGTCGTTGCCGGCCATGAAGATGCCGCCGTCAGTGTCGCCCTCCGCAGGCGGGCCTCCGCCGTCGGAGGCGCCGCCCTCGCCGCTGCCGCCGTCGTCGCCGATGTTCGCGGTGCCACCGCCACTGCCGCCGCAGGCCGCCGCGAGCCCGCCGATGCCGATGCCGCTGCCGATGCCGAGACACGAGAGCGCGGCGATAGCGAGGACGGGACGCAGCGCTCGCGGGCGAATGCTCACCCCCTCATTCTACGTCGGATCCGGTCGCGCGCGAGGCCGAGACAAGGTAGATCGCGGTTCCGATGAGCACGCAGGCCATGAGCGACGGCGGGGTGGGCGCGCAGAGCCAGCGCACACCGGTCAAGCCGCTGCTGCGCGGCGTCTCGCACCAGGTCTCGTTCTTCGTCGCGATCGTCGCGACCGCCGTGCTCGTGGTGCGCGCGGGGAGCTCACCGGCGAGCACCGCGGCGCTCGTCTTCGGCGCGACGCTCGTCCTGCTCTTCGGCACCAGCGCTTGCTATCACCGCATCTCGTGGACGCCTGCCGCCCGGCAGCGGATGCGGCGGCTCGATCACGCGGCCATCTTCACGCTCATCGCCGGTGGCTACACGCCGCTCTTCGCGCTCGTGCCTTCGCCGAGCGGCGGTCACGGTGCGCTCGCCGCGATCTGGATCGGCGCCGGCGTCGGCGTCGTGAAGTCCCTCGCGTGGCCGCACGCTCCGAAGTGGCTGACCGCGCTGCTCTGCGTCGCGATCGGGTGGATGGTCATCTTCCAGGTCATGGGCCGCACGCCGATTGTCGGTACGACGTGCGTAGGTCTGCTCGTCGCGAGCGGCGTCACGTACAGCGTCGGCGCGCTGGTCTATGCGGTGAAGCGTCCCGATCCGTGGCCCCGCGTGTTCGGGTACCACGAGATCTTCCACCTGCTCGTGGTGGTGGCGAGCGGTTTTCTGTTCGCGCATGTCTCACTCGTGGTCAGCGCCGTCACCGCCTGAGGCGAAAGCCCGCACGGCGCCGCTCCCCGCTCGCCGCATGCACCCCTGGATGGCGTGTCGGACGAGGTCGAGCTGCCCGCGGGAGAGCGCCGGAAATCCCTTAAATCCAGGCTCCGACGCGCGCTCTTTCGCTCTGCCTTGCGCTCTTCGAGGACGTCCTCGACCAAGATTCCGAGACGCTCTTCATGGAACTATCGCCGCGCGAGGGCACGGCATCGGCTTTCGCGGCACCTACGTGCGCCTCTTCGCGTTGCAGCGATGGCACCGGGAGGAGAAGCGCGCCGCGCTGCAGCTGTTCGCTGCGCCCGACGCGAAAGCGAAGCCGGACGAGAAGGCAAAGGCGAAGACCGCCCCGTGATCGAGGCCTTGTCGCGGCGCGCGCCGCGGCCTATGGCCCATGCGATGCGCGCTGCTCGTCTGCCCCTGGCGGTCCTCGTCGGTCTCGGATGCCTTGCCTGCGGGATGACGTCGCCGCGCGCCGTGGCCGAGCCGCGCAAGGGTGCAGCAGAGGAGGCGCCGCTCGTCCGCGACGCGCTCGCGGACGACGTGGCCATCGCGCGTGCGATACGTGAGCACTACACGAAGTACGAGCACCGTATCCCGATGCGCGACGGGGCCAAGCTCTTCACCATCGTGTACGTACCGAAGGATGTATCACGCACGTATCCCTTGATGCTTCATCGCACGCCGTACAGCGTGGCGCCGTACGGCGTCGACAACTACCCGGATGCCAGGAACACGCGTGCTTTGCGGCGCTTCGCCCCGTCGGCGGCGTTCATCCGCGACGGCTACGTCTTCGTCCACCAGGACGTCCGCGGCCGCATGATGTCCGAGGGCACCTTCGTCGACGTCCGCCCCCACGCGACGACCAAGGGCGGCATCGACGAGAGCACCGACGCCTGGGACACCATCGACTGGCTCGTGAAGAACGTGCCCAGCAACAACGGTCGCGTCGGCGCCTGGGGCATCTCGTATCCCGGCTTCTACGCGGCGCAGGCCGCCGTCGACGCCCACCCCGCGCTGAAGGCCGTTTCCCCGCAGGCGCCCGTCACCGACTGGTTCATGGGCGACGATTTTCACCACAACGGAGCCTTCTTCCTCGCCGACGGCTTCGATTTCTACGGGACCTTCGGCAAGCCGCGCCCGAAGCTCACGAAGAAGAGCACCTGGGGCTTCGAGCACGATTTCGCCGACGTCTACGACTACTTCCTTGCGATGGGGCCGGTTGCCAACACCACCGCCAAGTACACCGAGAGCGGCATCGCGACGGGGATCCCGTTCTGGAACGACATGCTCGCGCACCCGACGCGCGACGACTGGTGGAAGGCGCGCGATCCACGGCCGTTCTACCGGAGCGTGAAGCCGGCAGTCCTCACGGTGGGCGGACTCTTCGACTCCGAGGACTGCTTCGGCGCGCTCGAGACCTACCGCGCCTTCGAGAATCAGAGCCCCGGCGCGGAGAACATGCTGGTGATGGGACCGTGGAGCCACGGCGGCTGGTCGCGCAGCGACGGCGATCGGCACGGCGACATCACGTTCGGTCAGAAGGCGTCGCTCCACTACCGCGAGCAGATCGAGCTGCCTTTCTTCCGTCATCACCTCAAGGGCGCGGGCGGCGCCAGCGCCCCGTCCGCCAAGGGCATCGAGGCGTTCGTCTTCGAGACCGGTACCAATGTCTGGCAGACCTACTCGGCATGGCCGCCGCGCGAGTCGAAGAAGGCGACGCTCCACTTCCACGCCAACGGCAAGCTCGGAGAGAAGGCACCCACGACAGCCGGGGCAGGGGAGGAAGCCGGCGGCTTCGACGCGTACGTCAGCGATCCGGCGAAGCCCGTGCCGTATCGCGCGAAGACTGGCGCGGTCATCGACTCCGACTACATGAGCGACGACCAGCGCTTCGCGACGCGCCGTCCCGACGTGCTGACGTTCTCGACGGGCGAGCTCGACGGCGACGTTGCCTTGGCGGGGCCGCTCGAGGCAAAGCTTTGGGTCGCAACGACCGGCACCGATGCCGACTTCGTCGTGAAGCTCGTCGACGGCTACCCGCAGGATCACGCCGAGCTGCCGGGGTACCAGCAGCTCGTGCGCGCCGAGGTGATGCGCGGGAAGTTCCGTAACAGCTTCGAGAAGCCCGAGCCATTCGAGCCTGGAAAACCGGTGCTCGTGCATTTCACGCTGCCCGACGTGGCGCATACGTTCCGCACCGGCCACAAGATCCTCGTGCAGGTCCAGAGCACCTGGTTCCCGCTCGTCGATCGCAATCCGCAGACGTTCACGGACATCTACAAGGCGACGGAGAGCGACTTCCACGCGGCGACCCATCGCGTCTACTGGACGGCGGACAAGCCGTCGTCCCTCGAGGTGACGCTGGTGCGAGGCGCGCTCCCGCGTTGAACGGCGTCGAACGAACACCGGTCTAGGCGGGGACGATGGCCGGCGCGCGCATCGCGATGAAGAGGGCGCCGAGCGAGAGCACCGCCGCGAGGAAGAACGGGGCGCCGGGGATGGTCTGCGAAAAGGCGCTGAAGACTTGCGTCATCAGGATGGGCCCGAAGATGGACGAAAGGCCCTCGGCCGCGCCGATGGTCCCCTGGAGCCTGCCCTGCGCGTCTGCGGGGGCGAGCTTCGACATCCAGGCGTTCATGGCGGGCATGGCCACGCCGGCAGGCGACGCGACGATGAGGATCGCGAAGACCATCCAGCTCTGCGTCGCGAGGCCGGTGAGGACGAAGCTCGCGACGTTGAGCACGAGCGCCCAGAGAGCGGCCTTCCGGTCGCCGAGCTTCTTGATCAAGAAGCCGACCAGCAGGGCCTGGCAGATGGTGTTGCTGATCCCATAGGTCGCGAGCGAGAGCCCGATCATTCGCGGGTTCCAGTCGAACGTTGCCGTTCCCCAGAAGGCCCAGACCGCCGGGTAGACGGCAGTCCCGAGAAAGAGGACGAAGAGCGCGAGGGTGAGCGTCCGCACGTGAGGGCCGCCCGGAACGTTCTTGATGGCGCCGAACGGATGCACGTGCGCGAGCTTCAATGGCGTTCGCTTCTCCGCCGGGTGTGTCTCCGGTAGGAACACGAGCCCGTAGAAGAAGTTGGCGATCGAGAGGCCCGCCGCGACGTAGAACGGCACCCGCGGGCCGAGGCCTCCGAGCAGCCCTCCGATGGCGGGCCCCACCACGAAGCCGACGCCGAAGGCCGCACCGAGCATGCCGAACGCCTTGCCGCGGTCGTCGGGCGGCGTGACGTCGGCGATGTATGCATTCGCCGTCGTGTAGGAGGCGCCAAAGAGGCCCGCGACGATGCGGCCGGCAAAGAGCCACGTGATGGTCGGCGAGAAGGCGGTCAGCGCGTAGTCGATGCCGAGCCCGAGCACCGCGCAGAGAAGCACGGGCCGCCGGCCGAGCGCGTCGGAGAGGCCACCGACGACGGGCGCGCTGAAGAACTGCATCGCCGCGTAGGCGAAGAAGAGCCAGCCTCCGTAGATCGAGGCGTGGGCCGCGTCGGTTCCGGTGAGCTGACGGAGCACGGCCGGCACGACCGGGATGATGAGCCCGAGGCCCACCATGTCGAGGAGGACCGTGATCCACACGAAGGCAAAAGCATGTTTGGTCGAACGGGCCATCGCTTCGCTACTCGTCTCGTCTCGTCGCGTCGCGTCGCGTCGCGTCGCGTCGCGTCGCGTCGCGTCGCGTCGCGTCACGTCGCGCGTACGCGAAACGCTTCCGAGCCGGCCCCGAACGATACGGTCTAGCGCTTCATCGGCTTGGCGTTGGCCGTGGCGGTAGGGGCCTCGGCACCGAGGAGCTCGGGCTTACCTTCGGCGAGCTGGCGAACGAGCTCGTCGTAGAGGTAGTCGAACTTGTCACGCACCTCCTGGGAGACGCGCTTCTCGTACGTCTGGATCGACATCATGATGTCTTGATTCAGGCGCTTCCAGAGGTCCTTGGCGACCCTGCCGTCCTTCACTTCTTGCTCGTGATAGAGCTTGATCTCGCTGACGGCGACGCGCGCGAAACGGCGCGCCTTCGCGTGGTCCGGGTCGGCCTTCTCGAGCTCCGCGGTCGGCGAAACCACGGCGGGCTTGGCCGCAGGTGCGGGAGCGGCGACGGGGACCTTCGGCTTCGACTCGAGGTCGTCGAGACGAAGATCGAACTCGTCCTTCTTCGCCGCCGCCGGAGGGGCAAGGGGAGCCGGCTTGGGCGCGCCTTCGGCCTTCGCGTACGGCGTCGTCGTCTTGGAGTCGTCGACGAGCCCGCCGCTCTCCGCCGACTTGGCCGCGGGCGTCGACGGACGCGTCGGCGCAGACGTGATCGTCGGCACGCTTCCGAAGCTCTCCGCGAGCGGGGTCTTGATCGGCTCGGCCTGCGCGGCGGTAGCGGCAGCGGCAGCGGCAGCAGCAGCGGCAGCAGCGGCAGCAGCAGCCGCCTTGGCACGCGCGGCGGCAGCGTCGGCGTCGGCCTTCGCGCGGGCGACGTCGGCGTCGGCCTTCGCCTTCGCGGCGGCAGCCGCAGCATCGGCGTCGGCCCTGGCCTTGGCGGCGGCCGCATCGGCGTCGGCCTTTGCCTTGGCGTCGGCGGCATCGGCGTCGGCGTCGGCCTTTGCCTTCGCCTCGTCAGCCTTGCTCTTCGCGGCGGCCGCGGACTCTGCCGCCTCGTCCGCCTTGGCCTTCGCCTTCGTGGCCGCGTCGTCGGCGCGGGCCTTTGCGTCGGCCTTCGCCTTCACGTCGGCATCGACGAGCGCGTCGGCCTTGGCCTTCGCGTCGTTGTCCGCCGCTGTGGGCCCCGGAGCCGCGTCGTCGCTGCGCCGCGACATCCAGAAGTACACCGCAAGGAGCACGACGCCGATCGCGGCGATGAGGATCTGAGTATTTGTCATCGCAACCCGCAGACTACGAGACCGCGAGCCCGCTGGGCGCGTTTCCGGCGATCATCGCGCAAAATCTCCAGAAATTCCCTGCTCCATCCAGCTCCGTCCTGCGCCCCGGCGGCGGGATCGCGTCAGGGATCGGCGCCCGCGGCGTGGTTGACGGCGATCTCTGCGGGCGTGAGGGCCCGGCTGTAGACCGCCAGGAGGTGCAGCGAGCCGCGCCACCCGCGGTCGTTCGCGGACCCGCCCCCCACGTAGAGAGGGACGTTCGGCCATGCCGTCAAGGGCTCGACGGCGGCGAGCTCGTCCACCTTCGCGCCATCGACATAGAGGCGCAACGTCGCGTCGGCCGCGGTGCGCGTCATGACGAGATGAGTGAGGCCCGCGGTGAGCTTCGCCGCTGGCGTGAGGTTCTCGTTGGCCTTCACCGAGGCCCAGATGCCGTCGGTCGAGTTGGTGCCGAGGGCAAAGTCGAGGGTGCTGTTGTCGGTGGCCATCGTCGCGATGCGTGTGTGGACGTCGGCGTTCGTGAGCGCCGACTCGATCCACACCTCGACCGTCACCTCGTTGGTCGTGCGGCAGGTGGCGTAGGCCTTGGCAAACGGGAAGGGAGCGCTGTCGACCTGCGTGTAGGCGACGAACGTGAGCGCGTGGGGCTTCCACACAGCCTTCGTGACGTCGTGGATGGTGAGAACGACTCCGAGCGCGACCGAGTCGTGGGCGAAGATGCCGAAGCCCTCCTCGAGCTCGTAGAGAGCGATGAGCCCGTTCGTCACGCGCGAGGCGTAGCCGGTGATGGGACCGGCCTCGAACAGCGGACCCGACGCTTCGCCGCCGCCATCGATCGCGCCGCCGTCGATCGCCTCGCCGCCCTCCGCGTTGCCTGGAGGTGTCCCGTCGGGCAGCGCGCTCGCGTCGAGCGCTCCACCGCTGGCGCCGAACGATCCCGCTCCGTCGAAGCCGCAGGCGACGGCGGCGACGCCCGCGCTCGCGCCGCTGATCACCGCGAGGGCGAAGGTTGCTGCGGTGGACCTGCGCACGCTCCGAATCCTAGCCCAAGGCCGCCCATCGGCACCCCGCGGATGTACAATCTCGTTCGCTCCGGAGAATGCCCATGTACGACATCGCGCTGTTCATTCGCACCCTCTCGTCATGACGGAGGACCGTCGCATCCTCGACGAGCTCGTCGCGCTGCTCGCCCTCGAGCGCATCGAGGCGAATCTCTTCCGCGGCCAGAGCCAGGACCTCGGCTGGGGCGCGGTCTTCGGCGGTCAGGTGCTCGGGCAATCGCTCTCCGCAGCGGTGCAGACGGTTCCGCCGGAGCGGCACGTGCACTCGCTCCATGCCTATTTTCTTCGGTCCGGCGACGTCGCGAAGCCCATCGTCTACGACGTCGACCGCATCCGTGACGGCGGCTCTTTCACCACGCGACGCGTCGTCGCGATCCAGGGCGGCAAGGCCATCTTCAACATGGCGGCGTCGTTCCAGGTCGACGAGCCGGGCTTCGAGCACCAGGACACGATGCCCGATGCGCCGCCGCCCGAGTCGCTCCCGACGGAGCAAGAGCGGTCGCGTGCGTTCGCCGACCGCCTCCCGGCGATGATGCGTGAGCGCGCGACGGCGCCGCGGCCCTTCGAGATGCGCCCCGTGTCGGCCGACGACGATCCGTTCCAGCCTTCGCCGAAGCCTCCCCATCGCATGGTGTGGCTGAAGACCATCGGCCGCCTGCCCGACGATCCCGCGCTGCATCGCTATCTCCTCGCGTATGCCTCCGATCATTCGCTGATCACGACGGCGCTCCTCCCGCACGGCATCTCGTGGCTCACGCCGGGCATGCAGGTGGCGAGCCTCGATCACGTCATGTACTTCCACCAGCCGTTCCGCGTCGACGAGTGGCTCCTCTATGCCCTCGACAGCCCCGCCGCGCATGGCGGACGCGGCCTCGCGCGCGGGCGGGTGTTCACGCAAGACGGAAGGCTCGTCGCCTCGACCACGCAGGAAGGCTTGATGCGCAAGCGCACGACGTGAGCGCGCGGTGCCCGCCCTGCTCGCCGCCGCCTCGCCGCGCTCGCCGCCGCCGCCGCCGCCCGAGCCGCTGAGGTGCTGCGGTGCTGCGGTGCTGCGCGACGCGATAGAGGTCGTTCGCGGTGCTGATGCGCGCGAGGCCCGTCGCGCGCAGCGCCTCGAGCGCGGCCTCGGTTTCGCGAGCCTGCGCTGCCACCTCGCGCTGAGCGACGGCGCGCGCGAGCACGTAGTCGAGCATGCCGTCGGGCCTTGCCGTCCACACCTGGACGGGGATGGTCTCGGCGAGGAACCGATACCGGGCTTCACTCTTGCGAAGAGCATCTTCGAGAGCGGTCGGGGCAGGCGAGGACGGGTCGGTGGGCATCGGTGTCTCCAGAGAAATCCGCCAGCTCTACCAATGTGCACGCCCAAGGCCTAGTCGAGCCATCCGTGACGTCCCGCAGCGCCTCGTCGGGCTGGACTCTCGACCGCAGCAGTGAGAAGTGAGGCGCCCAAGGCGCCATGACCCATCGACCGTCTCGTGCGACGCACCGTGCACCCGCTGGCATCGCTGGCCTCGCTGGCGCTCTCCTTCTCGCGCTCGTCGCGTGTACCTCTTCGGACCGGGACCTCCATCAAAAGAACGGCGCCGTCGTGGCGCCGGCGCCTGCCGAGTCGGTGCACGCGTTCGTCGCGCATCGCGATGCCCGCTTCGACGCGCCGAGCTTCGTCTGGCTCGCCAAGCACGAAAACGTGCAGTTTGCATCCGCTCGTGAGGCGGCCTCCGCCACGCTGCAGAGCATCGCCGGCACGTACGGCCTCGAGCGCGCCGCGCTCGACGCCATCGAGACGACGTCGATCGACGACATCGGACGCGGCGCGATCATTGCCCGCACGAAGCAACGCGTGCAGGGCATCGAGGTCTTTCGCGGCGGCCTCTCCATCGCCATGACGCGCACGTTCGAGCCGGTGTCGGCATCGGGCTTCGTGGCGCGTGCTCTCTCGGGCGCGGCACGGCCGTTCGCGCGCTCGCGACTCGACGCCGTCAACGACGCGTACCGGGCCCTCGTCGGGCAACCGGCCATGTTCACCTCGATCGAGGTCGACGGCGACTACGAGCACTTCACCACCTCGGGGCTCGCCGCGCCGGCGCGCGTGAAGAAGGTGCTCTTTCCGACGACGGCCATCGCCGGGGGCGGCGTCGTGCCGGCCTATTACGTCGAGCTGCAGATCAAGCATGGCCCCGCGTTCTCGTTCGTCGTCTCCGCGGCCGACGGCGCCGTCCTCTTCCAGAACGACCTCGTTCGCTACGACGCCTTCTCGTACCGCGCCTACGTCGACCCGACGACGAAGATCCC
This sequence comes from Polyangiaceae bacterium, assembly GCA_043747665.1. Taxonomy (GTDB): domain Bacteria; phylum Myxococcota_A; class Polyangia; order Polyangiales; family Polyangiaceae; genus Labilithrix. Next base: position 15,324 of record JAYTOQ010000845.1, read on the forward strand.
GCTCGACGGTCCGCAGGGAAATGCCGCCGCGCCGCACCCCACCGGCAAGCCCGACGGCTTCGAGCCCACGTGGCAGCCGTCGTCACTCGTGTCGATCCAGAGCTACCCGTTCTCGAAGAACGACCCGTGGCTCCCGGCCGGGGCGACCACGCTCTCGGGCAACAACGTCGTCGCGTATCCCGACCTCGTCGCGCCGGACGGCCTCGGCGGCGACGCGCTCCCGGTCGCCACCTCCGCATCGGCGTTCGATTACACCTACGACACCAACCAGTCGCCGGGCGCCACGCCCGCCAACATCGCGGCTGCGTCGACGCACCTCTTCTACGTCACGAACTTTCTGCACGACTGGTACTACGACCTCGGCTTCGCCGAGAAGGACGGCAACCACCAGCAGTCCAACTTCAATCGCGGCGGCAGCCAGAAGGACCCGCTGAAAGCCGAGGCGCAGGACTACTCGGGAAAGAACAACGCGAACGCCACGGTCCCCGGCGACGGCGCTTCGCCGCGCCTCCAGATGTACGTCTTCTCCGGCCCGAGCATCGCGGAGCTCACGGTGCTCACGCCCGCAGCGCTCGCCGGCAAGAAGCCGGTCGGCCTCGCTGGCTTCGGCAAGGATCAGTTCGACACGACGGGCGCCGTCGTTCTCGCCGCCGACGATCAAGGCGCCGACGTCGCGGACGGATGCGAGCCGCTCACCAAGGACGTCACGGGCAAGATCGTCCTCGTCCATCGCGGGCTGTGCTCGTTCATCCAGAAGATCGTGAACGTCCAGCAAGCGGGGGGCATCGCGGCGATCATCACCAACGTGCCGACGTCCGCGACGCCGACCGAGCCGCCGTTCATGGGCGGCACCGACACGACGTCGTCGGTCACCATCCCGAGCCTCTCGCTCGCGCTCGCCGACGGCCAGGCCCTCGAGGCCGCGATCCCCGGCGGCGTCACCGTGGAGATGAAGCGTCTCCTCCAGACCGACCTCGACGGCGCGATCGACACCACCATCGTCGCGCACGAGTGGGGTCACGTCATCTCGGGCCGCCTCATCCACGACGGCAGCGGCCTCAACACCAACCAGGCTGGCGGCCTCGGTGAGGGCTGGGCGGATTTCTCGGCGCTCCTCCTCATGGTGCGCGCCGACGACGTGCTCTCGCCGAACGGCGGCGGCTGGGCCGGCGCCTATCCGAACGGCGCCTACGCCACGAGCGGCGCGGGCGCGGACTTCTACTTCGGCATCCGTCGCGTCCCGTACTCGATCGACTTCACGAAGGACCCGCTCACGCTCAAGCACATCGCCAACGGCACGGCGCTGCCGACCGGCGTGCCGATCAGCTTCGGCGAGGACGGCAGCTTCAACGCCGAGGTCCACTCCACGGGCGAGGTCTGGGCGACCATGCTCTGGGAGTGTTACGCCGCGCTGCTTCGCGATCCGCGCCACGCGTACTTCGTCGAGGCGCAGCGGACGATGAAGCAGTACTACGTCTCGTCGCTCAAGCTGACGCCGGCCGACCCCACGCTGCTCGAGGCGCGCGACGCGGTGCTCGCCGC
>JAYTOQ010000846.1:0-8441 GCA_043747665.1 Polyangiaceae bacterium
CCGGCGATTCGTGCATCGTCAACTGCGCCGGCGGAAACGCGTGCGCGTCCACGGTGTCGAGCACGGTGGCGAACACGACCAAGGTGACCTGTACCGGCAACGGCTCGTGCAAGATGCGCGTGGGCTGCAAGGGCGCCTCGTGCAACGTCAACTGCTCGGGCATCCCCAGCTGCGACGGCGGCATCTGCTGCGACGCGGGCGCGTGCACGGGAACGCCGGCGATGTGCTTGTGAGGCGCGATCGGCGCAGGCGTCAGCGTGCGATGCGCGTCCTCGGAAGGCAATAGCTCGACGAGACGCGCTCCCGGTCGACGCGCGCTCCCGTTCTGATCAGAGCACGCCGTGCAGCGAGCCAGAACGCGCTCCGAGCCTGTCCACGCGTGCGGTGACCGCCGGATCCTCGATCAGCGGCGGCGCGTGGTGAGCCTTGATCCGCGCGTCGATGACGACGGCCCCGCGGCAGCCCCAGCTCTTGTGCTCCACGAACGACTCGACGCCGTGGATGTCGACCGCGGGGTTCGAGCGCGTGAAGGTCACCCACGCGAAGTTCGCGACGTTCTTCGCCGCGAACGCCGCGTCGTCGACCAGCACTACGAGGGGAAAGCCGTCGAGCGCGCGTGCGCCCGCGAAGCTCCGAGCGAAGCGCTCGGCGTCGTCGATCGACCGCGCGTCGACCCACGCCGGGGCTCGGACGACGAGCACGCCGGGGAACGCGAGGCGTGCGTCGCCGAACCCGGGAGGAAGCGTGAGATCAGCCGCCACGCGCGGCGCGAGCGTGCGCCTCGCCGGTCCTCGCGCCGCGATGACGACCTTCGAACCCTGGCCCAGGCCGGTGCCGGAGTAGTCGAGGGTGTCCATGGTGGTGTTCGTATGAAAGTGGAGGTCCCGCGTGGGGTCGAACCGCGCGAGCACATGCCGGAGAAACCCGCTGACGTCGTGGATGTCGAGCGCGCCGCCGGAAGCAGCAGGATCATCCGCAGCGATGAAGAGGTACTTCGCGAGCGACATCTGGCCCTGACCGAGAATGGCATTCGCCTGCGTGAGGAGCTCCATCGGCCGCGACGCGTCCACTTTCGCGTACGGGGTGTAGCGCTCGCTGCCGATCGCAAAGAGCAACGGGTGGACGCCCGCCGAATCGACGGCATGAACGGCGCGCACGCCCGGCAACACCGTCGGGACGAGCGGTCCCGTGAGCTCGTGAATCAGCTCGCCGAAGAGCGTGTCTTCCTGGGGCGGTCGTCCGACGACCGTGAACGGCCAGATCGCCCCGGTGCGGTGGGACACGGAGTCGACGCGAAGCACCGGAAACTCGTGAGCGCGCGCGTAGTACCCGAGGTGGTCTCCGAAGGGACCTTCACGCTTGGTCTCGGACATCCCGATGCTGCCGCGAATGCAGAAGTCTGCGTCCGCGTGCACGGAGACCCCGGGTCCGCGCCGAACCATACGGATGCTGCGACGGTTGAGCGCGCCGGCGAACGCGATCTCGGGGAGACCTTCCGGCAGGGGCATCACCGCTGCGACCATCATCGCGGGTGGACCTCCGACGAAGACGTTGACCGGTAGACGTTCGCCGCGCGCGATCGCCGCGGCGTGGTGGACACCGAGCCCGCGGTGAAGCTGGTAGTGCAGGCCGACCTCCTGCCCCGGGAGATAGTCGTTACCGGCGAGCTGGACGCGATACATGCCGAGGTTCGAGCCCCTGAGGCCTGGCGCGTTTGGGTCCTCCGAGTAGACCTGCGGAAGCGTGATGAACGGCCCGCCGTCGTCCGGCCACGACGTGATCTGCGGCAGATCGCCGAGGGAAACGCGGTGGTCGAAGACAGCGCCGGCCTTGACCGGTCGCGGCACGAGGTGGAGCGCAACGCCGGGGAGGCGAATAGCCCGTCCAATGCCCTTCGCGAACGCCACCGGGTTCACCTTGGCGTCGACGAGCGAGCGCACGCCATCAAGCGAATCTCGGAACAGGAAGTGGACGCGCGCGCGACTGCCGAACAGGTTCGAGGCGAGCGGGAAGCGGCACCCTCGGACGCGCTCGAAGAGCAGCGCCGGGCCGCCGGCCGCGAAGACGCGCCGCTGGATCTCGGCGGCCTCGAGATGCGGATCGACCTCCTCGGTGACGCGGCGGAGGTGGCCTTCGCGTTCCAGGTCGTCGATGCACTCACGCAGCGAGGCGTAGCCCATGGGTCAGCGTCGTACTGCCGGGTTGCCGAGCTTCGGGCCGATGAGCTGCACTATCGACTCGCCAAGCCTGCTGACGACGCCGCGCACGTTCGGCTCCGACACCTCCTGGTCGAGCGCTGCGCGCGCCGCGGCGTCGAAGGTCCACTTCGGCTGATAGTCGATCTCCGTCCAGTAGCGCGCATCCTCCGGCAAGAGGTCGTCGGTGAACCCTAGGACCAGCTCGCGGGCGAGCGAGAAATCGGTGCGCGTCACCAGCTTGAGCCACCAAGACGAGAGCGACACGCTGAGGAACGGCACGCGGATGCTGGGGACCCTCCGCCCGCGCAGCGCTGCGAGTCGCAGGAGAATCTCCCTTCCGCTGAGGATTTCTGGGCCCGGAATGTCGTACCAGGCGCTCATTGGAAGCGGCAGGTCGAGCCCGCGCACCAGCGCCACGGTGACATCCTGGATGGCGACCGGGCGCGTGCGCGACGCGGTCCACGCCGGAAGCAACATCGCGGGAAGGCGCATCGCGAGATCACGGACGATCTGCCAGGACGCGCTTCCCTTGCCGATGATCATGGATGCACGAAGCTCGAGCACCGGTACCGCACCGGCACGTAGGATCGCTCCCACCTCCAGGCGACTCTTCAGGTGCTCGGAAGGCTTCGCTCGAGGAGCCACGCCGCCCACGTAGATGATTCGCTTCACGCCGGCTCGCGCCGCGGCCTCCGCGAACTGGACGGCGGCCCGGCGTTCCTTGGCTGCATAGTCGCGCTGCCCGCTGCCCATGCCGTGGACGAGAAAGTACGCGGCGTCGATCCCTTCGAGCGCGCGCTCGACGTCGGCTTGCTCGTTCACGTCACAGCGTACCCACTCGACGTGGGGGGCCTTGGTGCCGCGCGAGGTGTCGCGGGTGGTGGCGCGGACCTCGTGCCCTGCGGCAACGAGCGCAGCAATGAGCGCTTGCCCGACGAATCCCGTGCCTCCTGTGACCAACGTTGAACGCATGAGAGGATTCATAGCTCGTAGCTTCTCCTCCAGCTACCGAGCGGCCGAGCCAAGCGCACGATGTAGGGCTATTCTCCGTCACAATCAATGACCACGGAGATCGTTCGCCTCCTTCGATGGACCGAGCTCACGAGCGCGCTCTTCATGACGGGGCTCATCTGGTTCGTGCAGGTCGTGCACTATCCACTGCTGGCCAAGGTCGGCGCTGACTCGACCGGCTACCAGGCCGCGCACATGACGCGCACGACCTGGGTCGTGGCGGCGCCCATGCTCGCAGAGGCTGGCTCTTGCGTGGTCCTCGCGCTGCTCGCAGTCGGTCCGGGTTGGCAACGTTGGCCGTCCACCGCGCTCCTTGCCGTCGTCTGGGCCGCGACCGCGTTTCTGCTCGTACCGGCACACGATGTCCTCGCGCGCGGCTTCGACCCTGAAGTCCACGGCCGGCTCGTCGCCGCGAACTGGATCCGCACGGTCGCCTGGACGGCGCGCGCGGCGCTTTGCGTCGCCGCGATGGCGCGTCAGTGATGCAGGCAGCGAACGCCGCGAAACAAGCGCATTCCGTAGCCCACGACCAGCACGTCCTCGCAACCGTCGCCGTCGTAATCGAGATGCTCGAGAAAAACCTGCGACCCGAAGTTGTTCGTCGACGTGACGTCCCACGGCAAGCGAAACGTGCCCGCGGGCGACGCTGCGCCATACGCGAGGCCGAAGCCCGAATACGAGTACGTGGTGCGCGGCAGGAGCTGGTCGGCTAGCCCATCGCCGTCGACGTCGAACAGACGCGGGCCGCGGTTACCGACCTCGTACGGATGCGGGGTGAGCGACGGCATCGCAACGACTCGTTGCAATACGAGTGAAGGCGCGCCGACCGCTGCGGGAGCCGCGTCCGACGGTGCGAGCGAAGGAGTCGCGAAGGCGAGGACCTTCAGCTTGGCGTCGGGAGGCGTCGCGGGATTCGCGGCGCCCACGGGATCGATCATCGACGCGACGATCTCCGGTTTGCCGTCGCCGGTGACGTCCACGAACGCGGAGCGCGTCCCGTCGAAGGTGGTGGCGAAAGGAACGTCGAGCCGACGGTTGGCGCCGCTGACGAACACCGCGCCGCGACGGAAGTACGGCGTCACCCACACCGTCGTGGTGGTGCTGCTGCCTCCGCCGTTGAATTCGACGGAGAGCACGTCCATCGCGCCGTCGCCGTCGATGTCGATCGGTCCCATGATGGTGCCGCCGTAGACGGTGAGGCCGCTCGGCTCGCAGGTGAAGCCGCCGTCAGCTCGACCCCGGAAGAGATTCGTGCCCGAGAGGACGTCGGTGCGACCGTCGCCGTCGAAGTCGCCGGCGGTGATTCCGCCGAGGCCTTCTGTGCACTGCGGTACGTAGAGCGGCGCTGTGTGCTGGCGCACGACGACGAGCGAAGGCACCTGGGCAGCGCCGCCGTTGGTGGCAGGGAGCTTTGTGCCGATCATGAGGAGCGAGGGTCTGGTCTCGCCGGCCAGCGTGCGGACCGCCGCGTCGGTCGCGCCATAGAGCGGAAGCGGCGTCGACTCGACGAACGCATGCCCAGCCGGTGTGTCGTCGGCGAGCAGCCGGCGGATCGCGAGCACGCCGGGGTACGACGCCTGCGGGCTCGGATACGGATGGAGCGTGCCGTCGGATTCGCGATAGATGGTGTGCGCGGTGGTCACGAGGTACGTGCCGTCCGCGGGGGCGCGCCAGCCGTGGATCCCCTCGAACGACGCAGGCGCATCGGTGCTCGCAGCGTGGCAGGTCTGGATGGGCCCGAAGACCTCGAAGCTGACGCCCTGCGACGTGAAGGCGTCGATCGAGAAGCGCTCGCCGCGCGTCGCATGAAGCTCGTAACCCTTGCGCGTGAGGCCGGCGGCATCGCTGTAGCCGAGCATCGAAGGCGGATCGATCGACGTGGGCGCACGCTCGTCGAGGACACCGAGCGACACACCCAGGCTCTTCTTCGGCGCCACCGGATCGTTCACGACATAGCCTTCGACGCTCACATCGGGCAGGACGATGCCGGCGGTGCACGAGGTCTGCGCACCCTCGGACGTGTCGGTGGTGCTGCCGTCATCGGCGGCGCTCGAGCAGGCTGCGAGCATCGCGGCGCTCACGAGGATCTGCAAATTACGGGTGTTCATGATGGTCATCCTCACGGGCTCGGCGGGCTCGTGGCCGCGGTGCTGGTTCCAAAGCAATGCGCTTCGCCGTCGACGTCGATGGCGCAGGCGTGTCCGCTGCCGAACGCGATCTTGGTGAGCATCGCGTTCTCGAGGTGCGCGCCGTCGTCGTCGACGTTGCGAAAGCCGACGCAATGCACGACATGGCTCGCGTCGATACCGCAAGCGGCGCCGGAGCCGGCGGCGAGGTCGACATAGCTGCCGCCGAAGTCGTGAGGCGTCGGCGTGCCTGCCATGTTGCCGTAGATGCCGGAGACGTAGTCGCCCCAGCACACGAGCGCGCCGGTAGCGCGCAGCCCGCAGAAGAGGAACGGGCTCGCGGCGAGCTTCTTGAACACGCCGGTGGGAGGAGCAACGCCGCCCATGCGGTAGTCGTTGCCCCAGCAGGAGATGGCGCCCGCCGCGTCGAGCGCACACGTGTGATCGGCGGCGGCCACGACATCGACGAAGGCGCCCGCAGGCACCGACGCGTGCTCCGCGTTGCCCCAGCAACGCACGCTGCCGTCTGCCTTGCGGAGCGCGCAGGCATGCGCGGTTCCGACGGCGACCTTCGAGAACGCGTCATACGGCAGCGTGTTCCAGTTGACGTGCTGGCCGTAGCTCTCCCAGCACGAGAGCTCGTCACTCGTGGTGATCCCGCAGTGGTACATCTCGCCGGCGACCACCTGCCTGAAGGTCTCGGGCCGCACGAACGAGCTGTTCGCGCCCCAGCACGTCGCCTTGCCGCCGCTGTCGAGCGCGCACGTGCTGTAGGGAGCGGCCGTGATGTCGGTGAAGACGCGCGGTGACTTGGTCGGCGCGGGCGGGCGCGTGCAACGGCCTGCGATCTCGCTGAAGCCGTAGGAGCAGGGATGCGGCACCGCGCACGTCGGACACGATGGTGCGGCGGCCTTCGCGTGACAGGCGATCGAGTAGCCGGGGTAGTCCATCGCGTTCGACCCGGCACGAGCGAAGGTGAACGCGATGCCGTCGGGATCGAGCTGCATGGACGACGACGGGCCGTGCACCTTGTAGACGCTGGGCGTCGAGCCCTGGCTGTACTCGAAGAAGACCGAGAACCGTGTCGGCGTCTCGGCGTCGACGACGAGCTTCTCGCCCCAGCTGCTCGGCTTGCCGTAGCTCGATGGATCCTGGAACAGCGAGAGCGGCGCGCGCGTGCCGTAGTAGGTCGCGAGGTCCTCGGCGAGGAGCTTGTGGCCGATCTCCTTCTCGATGTTTCCAGCCGAGACGAACGCCGCGTCGCTGGCCCACGCGAGCGCAGCGCGCGGCTGGACGGCGGTGCCGGGCTCGACGCGGAAGGCGCCGTCGACATGGAACGGCGTGACGCCGCTCGGGCTGCTCACCGTGCAGTCGACGGGGACCGCGAGATCGCGACCGAGCGCCCAGTCGGGCAGATCGAAGACGGGACGCGACACGTGCGCGCCGGTGAGCGTCACGAGGACGGTGGTGTCCTCGAGACGGTCCTGGCGGACCACGAGGAGCACGTCGCCGTCAGCATCGAGATCCGCAGTGGCATTGCCGCGCGAGCCCGCACGGATGACCGAGCCGTTGGTGTGCGCGATCCACGTGCGCATGTCCTCGGCGCGCACCCCCGAACGCGTCACCTTCATGTCGAGGTGATCGCCGGCCGTTCCGGCATAGCGCAGCACGCGATAGAGCGGATTCTTCGTATACGAAACGACCACGCTCTCACCGAGCGCGATGGTGGCGACCATCGCGTCGGGCCCGATGATCTGGAGCGCGCTCTCGCTCGATCCCGCCTCCTCGGGCGGTGCGCTCGAGGCGTCGCACGCCGCGTTTCCCAGGCAGAGGACGAGCGCCAAGGCGGTCGTGGCCGCCGCATTCGAGGTCTTCATCACGCGGTAGAGCCGCGGCCGAGGCGGAGGTCGCAGGATTTCGTCACGCCAATCGTCACGCCAATCGTCACGCCAATCGGCGGGCCAAGATGAGCTAGCGTGGGGCATGCGAACGTTTCCGACGGTGCGTGGCGGCCTCGCCCTTGTTCTGGTCTCGGTCGCGTCGCTCACGCTGGGCCTGGCATGTGACAAACCCGCGTCGCCCGCCGGCGATGCCGATGCGGCGGCGAGCGCTTCGGCGAGCGCGGCACCGGCCGCGGCTGCTTCGTCGACAGCCAGCGATGCCGATGCGGGCGCGCGGGGCGTGCCGACCGGCAAGACCGTGGAGACGCCCGCCGGGCTCGCGACCGAGTCCGGCGACGAGATCCGGCTCGCCGGCAAGACCATCTATCCGCCTCCGGATTGTCCGGCCGGTGGCAAGGACGGCTGCGCGAAGGTGAAGGCCGTGCGCGCGGGAATGGAGGGCGTGAAGATCCTCCGCCACTTCGACGGACCGGGCGGGCCGAAGAGCATCTTGCTGCTCCAGGCAACGACCGCGGGCAACGCGTGCAACGGCGGCCCGCTCTTCTTCGTGCGGGTCGCGAACAACGCGGCGCCGCAGTACTCCGACGTGTTCGATTATTGCGGAGGCCCGGATCCGATGGTCGGCGCGATGCCGGACAAGATCCTGATCAACGTGCCGGCCCACCCACCGAACAGGGGCGGAGCGATCATCCCCGCCAAGAACATGGAGTACGACATTGCGACAGGCACGCTCGTGGCGGCGGCGCCCGACACCAAGAAGAGGAAGCGATGATGAAGGTGCTCGTTCTCGGCGCGACCGGCATGACGGGCCAGCACGCGGTGCGGCTCCTGCTGAAGCGCGGTGACCAGGTGACCGCGTTCGCGCGCACGCCGTCGGCGGTGCCGGAGCGCGAGCGACTGCGCGTGGTGCAAGGCGAGGCACGTGACGCCACCTCCATCGCGCGCGCCGTGGAAGGGCAAGACGCGGTGATCTCGGTGTTCGGCCCGCGCTCCTTGAAGAAGGACGACCTCCAGGAGACGTTCATGCGCAACGTCGTCGCCGCGATGACGAACGCCGGCGTGAAGCGCCTCGTGAACCTCTCGGCATGGGGCGCCGGCGACAGCTACGCGGGCTCCGGCGTCATGGTGAGGATCATCCGCTCCACGATTCTGCGTCACATGTTCGACGACAAGGACCGCGGCGAGGTCATCCTTCTCGCAAGCGG
>JAYTOQ010000847.1:0-1514 GCA_043747665.1 Polyangiaceae bacterium
TCGTGCTCGGTGCCGTACGTGTACTGCGCCGTATAGGCGACGTCGCTCTTGCGGAGCGTGACTCCGCCTCGCGGCGACTGGCGGATGTCGTTGACGCTCGCGGTGGTGATGACGTCAGCGCCAGGGTTCACCGCCTGGTACGCGGCGCCGGCCTTCACGGCGACGCTGGCGCCCGAGACGATGTCCGCCTCGTAGCCGCCGCGGATGGTGATCCACGGCGACGGCGTGACGGAGACGTCGACGCCCGGCGTGTAGACCGTCATGTTCGTTCGCGTCGGGGACTCGTGATAGAACGTGTGCGACGTGTCGACGACGGCGACCTGCGCGCGCGCGGGCATGAGCTCGCCGCTGGCGAGCATCGTCACGATGCCGGCAAGCAGTGCGGCTCCACCCGCGCCAGCGCGGGCTGCCATCGAACGACCGCGTCTCAGTTGCAGCCGCAGCCTCCGCCCGACACACCGCCGCCGCCGTAGGATCCTTCGCGGTTGTCGATCGCGTGGCGCAGCTGCGCTGCCGCCTGCGGGTCGCCGTCGAACTGCATGATGGGATCGGCGAGCACCGCGCGCTGTTGCGGCTTCACCGTGACGCACGACGCGAGCGGCAGGGCGAGGACGAGCAGCAAGATGCGGGAGATGGGGGTCATGGGAGCGCCTTCTATTTTCGTCAGAAATACACGCCGAAACCGCCGGAATACGTCTGCGCGTTCTTCGCGCCCTCGGAGTCGAAGAGCGTCATGTTGGTGACCTCGAGCCGTACGAGGATGCGCCCGCGCAGCGCCATCAAGATGCCGCCACCGGCGCGCGCCATGTAGAGGTCCTGTTTCTTGAGCACGAACGAATCCGCGTTGGGACGGATCGCGAGCCCGCCACCGGCGATGCCGAGGAACGGACATACCGGCCAGCTGGGCGCGAAGTTGATGGTGGCGCCGCCGCCGTAGAGGATCTGCGCGCCGTCCGCGGTCAGCGCGTCGCCGATGAAGCCGTCGAGCGTGACCGTGCGATGCACCACGATCGACGGACGCGCCTCGATGTAACCGAAGGCCTTCGTCGAGCCGTCGGCGATCGGGATGCTGAGGATACCGCCCACGATCGCGAGGCCGGCATGCGCGCCCTCGAGCGGAGGCGTCGCGAAGATGCCTGGTCGCGATGGGGGATCGGGCTCGCCGGGGCTCACCGCGAAGGTCTGCACCTCGTCGCCGAGCGCGTAGGCGATGCGGCCGTCGGGGAGCACGATGCGGAGCCAGAACCCACCGCCCAGGCGACCGTCGATGGCGAGCGTTTCGCCGCGCTGCGCGGTGTAGACGACGCGATAAGAGACGCCTGGGCCCGAACGGATCTCCGCGGAGTCGACGACGACGCGCGCGAAGGCCTCGGGCTCGTCGGCAGCGAGCGCGGATCGCGGGGCCAACGTGACGGACGCCGCGGAGAGCGCGAGCGCGAGGATCAAGAGTGCGCGCTTCATTTCATCGCCCACTGACGGAGCACTTCGACGACCGCATCGTCCTTCGGAAAGAT
>JAYTOQ010000848.1:0-7834 GCA_043747665.1 Polyangiaceae bacterium
ATGCTCGTCGGGTACTCGGGGGTGAAGCGCGCCCCGCGGCTGCTGGCGAGGGTTCGCGGGTCGAGCAGGCTCGGGCGATCGCTGTATGTTGCACATATCGCCCTCGGCGTCCTCGCGCTGGGCGCCGTGCTCGGACACACGGGCGGCTCAGCGCCCGGCAATGCCGCGGGGGCGCTCGCCATCGCGATGGCGCTCGCTCTTGCTACCGGCCTCCTCGGCGCGGTGGTTCACGTGCTCCTGCCGCCGCGGCTCGCGCGGCTCGAGCGCGGCAGCGTGCTGCCCGAGGAGCTCGTCGCGCGCGGTCGCGAGCTCGACGAGCGGATCTTCACGCAGCTCTCCGGTCGGAGCGAGGTGGTGAAGACGCTCTACGGCCGCATCCTCCGTCCGTATCGCGCGGCGCGATTCGGCGCGCTGGTCCTCGTGACATCGGGCCGGCGGCTGCGCGAAGAGGAGAAGCGCGTGCGCGCGACGCTGAACGGGCTCCTCGAAGGCCGGAGGAGCGAGCGGCTCGACGGCCTCGACGAGCTCGTTCGCCTGGTCGTCGAGCATCGCGCCGTGGGCGCGCTCCGTCTCCTCACGTTCGCCCTGCGTGTCTGGCTGCCGGTGCATCTCGCGGCGACCGCGACCGCGATCGTGCTGCTCGTGGCGCACGTCGTCGCGGTGGTGGGTCGATGACACTGCCCCCGAAGGATCGCCCGCGAAACAAGGCGGTTCAGCGCGCGACGCGCACCAGCGACGTCACGCGCGCGCGCATGCTGGCGCTGGCCGCGGTCGGCGCTGCGGTCGGCGCTGGCACCGCGCTGATCGCCGGCGCGATGCCCACCGGGAGCGAGAGGCCGCTCGCGCGGCCACACGAGAAGGCGAAGGTCCCGTGCGCGAAGTGTCACGACGCCGCGAGCGCGGCCGCGGCCCGGACCACGGGCGCGGCAGGGGATGACGCGACGTTTGCGGCGACCGGCGCTTGCAAGAGCTGTCACGCTGGGGCGAAGCACACGTCGGAGCGGGCCGCGCATCGGGCGCTCGCTGCGAAAGGGGAGCTCACGTGCGCGACGTGCCATCCCGCGCACGACGGCGCGCAGGGCGTGACGTTCGGCAGCGATGGGACCTTCGTGCGTTGGGGCGCCGGCGCGGAGGTGAGCGCGCGCGCGAGAGCGGGCGGGGCGAACGTGAAGGCCGGCGTGACGGTGCCGCTGGTCTCGCTCGGCGTGTGCGCGAAGTGCCATGACCCGACGTCCGCGAAGGACCCCATCGCGCGGTGCGTGCCCGCCGAAGTCAGAGCGCATCAGGTCGCAGCCCGTGCCACGACAAGCCTCTGCTTCGACGAGCATCGACCTAGCGCCACCGCCGAGAGCAGGGCCGTCGCGTGGGAAGGCGCGCGCGAAGTGGCGACGACGACGGCGTGGGTCGGCGGCGCGCGTGCCACCGGCTCGCCCTGGTTGCCGCTCGGCGGCGGGTTCGCAGGCGCCGTCGCGCTCGGAGCAACCGCCGCGACGCTCGAGCGACGACGGCGCGCGAAGGCCGTTGCTCCGGTGGGCGCGCGCGCGCCGCTCTTGCCCGCCGCGCGGAAGCGTCTTCCCACCATCAACCCGAGCACGTGCCTCGGCTGCTATGCGTGCGTCGATGCGTGCCCCTTCGACGTTCTCGCCATCGAGAAGTACGTCGCCGTCGTGGTGCGTCCGGACGAATGCTGCGGCGTGGTCCTCTGCGAGCAGGTCTGCCCCAACGGCAGCCTCACCATCACCGTGGGCGAGCCCGTGCTCGATCGGCCGGCTGTCGACGAGCACCTCGAGAGCGCGGACGTCCCCGGCCTCTTCCTCGCCGGCGATCTCACCGGTCTGCCGCTGATCAAGAACGCCATCAACCAAGGCGCGCGTGCCGTCGACCGCATTGCCGTGACCCTCCCCAAGAAGCGGAAGGACCCGGTCGACGTCATCGTCATCGGCGCGGGACCCGCAGGCCTCAGCGCTGCGCTGCGCGCGCAGGAGCGCGGCCTCTCGTGCGTCGTTCTCGAGCAAGCCACCGTCGCAGCGAGCGTGAAGAGCTTCCCGCGCGACAAGATCGTCTACGACCCGCCGCTCGGTCTCCCCGTCGAGGGTGAGCTATGGCTCAAGGAAGCGACGAAGGAGGAGCTCGTTGCGCAGTGGACGCGCATCGTCCGCGCCCGCGCCGTCGACGTCCGCGAGGGCCGTCGCGTCACCGCCATCGAGCGCGACGGCGGCTTCGTCGTCACCACCACGCGCGACGACGGGAGCACCGAGAGCTATCGCGCGGCACGCGTCGTCCTCGCCATCGGCCGGCGCGGTACTCCGCGAGAGCTCGAGCTCGCCATCGACGCCGGCGCCGACGGCCACGTCAGCTACGCGCTCGCTGACGCCCGCAGCTTCGCCGGCAAGCGCGTGATCATCGCTGGGCTCGGCGATGCGGCGATGGAGGCGGCGATCGCCATCGCGCGTCAGCCCGGGTCGAGCGTGTCCATCACGTACCGCGGCTCGACGTTCACGCGCGGCAAGTCCCGCAACATCAAAGAGGTGAAGGAGCTCGTGGCGAAGGGCCGCCTGCGCCTCCTCTTCGAGACCGTGCCCGTCGCGGTGGGCAAGGCCACCGTGACAGTCGCCGGTGTCACGGCGGGGAAGGGCCGCCGCACGCTTCCTGCCGACGCTCTCCTGGTGCTCGTCGGCGGCGTGCCGTCGTGGGATCTGCTCGTACGTGCCGGCATCGTGCGGCCTCCGCCACAATGACGGCGTTTCTTGGGGGCGTAGCTGTAAGCGCGCGCGGTCTCCCGCGTTTTGTTCGGTGGACTCGGCAGATCCTTTCCATGACTAGCCCGTAGGACCGCCACCGCCATGAAGCTCAAAACCACCCTCGCGTTCGCTCTAAGCGGCGTCCTCGCCTCCGCGGCAGGCGCCTTTGCGATTCCGATGACCCCGGCCGGTCACACTGGCGCGACCAAGGAGCCGTGGGCGACCGATCCGAAGGTGGGCACCGAGACCGACACGAAGGACCCGGCGCGCATCATCGCCGGCGATACGCTCGCCATCGATGCGCGTCTCGGGCACGCGTCGCTCGCCAAGAATAGTCGAGGAGAGACGTTCCTCCTCGCGCAGATCGCCGCCGGCGAGGACAAGACCAACGGCAGCGCCGCGTCGGCGCCGATGAACCTCGCGCTCGTCATCGACCGCTCCGGCTCGATGAAGGGCGATCGCATCGCCAACGCCATGAACGCCGCGGTCAGCGCCATCGAGCGCCTTCGCGACGGGGACAGCGTCACCGTGGTCGCGTTCGACTCCGCCGCGCAGGTGGTGGTCTCGCCCACGCGCGTGAGCGCCGCGAGCCGCCCCGCCATGGAAGCCGCGGTCCGCAACATCCGCCTCGGCGGCGACACGTGCATCTCATGCGGGCTCCAGGAGGCTATGCAGCAGCTCGCGCGGACGTCGCTGTCGGACGATCGCGTCAACCGCATGATCCTCCTCTCCGACGGCGCCACCAACTCCGGCATCAAGGACGTCCCGGGCCTCCGCGCGATGGCCGGCCGCATGAACGCGAAGGGCGTCACCATCTCCACCATCGGCGTAGACGTCGACTTCGACGAGAAGGTGATGGCGGCGCTCGCCGCGGAGGGCAATGGCCGGCACTACTTCGTCGCCAACGCGAGCGGCATCGCCGCCGTCTTCGCGCAGGAATTCGACGACATCCTCGCGTCGGTCGCCAAGGAAGCTGAGCTCTCCATCGATCTCGCACCAGGCGTCGAGGTGGCGGAGGTGTTCGACCGTAGCTTCCGTCGCGAGGGCTCGAAGATCGTCGTACCGTTCGGCGCCTTCAGCGCGAAACAGGAGAAGACCGTCCTCATCAAGCTCAAGGTCCCCGCCGATCGCGACGGCACGCAGGTCGTCGCCGACGTGAGGCTCGCCTATCGCGACCTCCTCAAGAAGAGCGACGGCTCTGCGAGCGGCAACCTCTCGCTGGCGATCCGTTCCGACGGCACCGAGCAGCGAGAGCTCGATCCCTTCGTTGCCGCGCGCATCGAGCGCAGTCGTACCGCCACCACGCTCACCGACGCCAACAAGCTCTTCGAGTCGGGTCGCGTCGACGAGGCCCGCGCGAAGCTCGCGCGGCGCCAGGTGGAGCTGAAGCGCATCGAGGACGAGTCGCTCGCGTTCGCGAAGACGAGCCCGGCGAAGTCGGCCCCCGCGCGCTCCGCCAAGTCGCTCGACAAGGACTTCGAGGACCAGCTGGGCGCGGTCGCCACCGCCGATCGCAATTTCGCTCCGGCGCCGCCCGCCGCGGCGCGTCCGGGCAACCTCTCGGGTCGCGGCCAGGGCTTCGGAGGCGCGGGTGGCGTCGTCGCCGGCAGTCCTGCGGCGGCTCCCGCGACGGTCTCGCCGCAGTCCCGCGAGGGCAAGGCGTCGGTCCGCCTCAACCAGCAGTCGGCGTCCGATTTCGCCTTCTGACTGAGGTAGTCTCCAGCGCGTGCCGGGACCTGGACCTCGCCTCGAGCAGTGGCCCACCGACGACGTCGGACCTCGTGTCGCCCGAGGCACGAAGCATCCGCGCGCCATCGCGTGGTTCGGCTTCAGCGCGTTCTGGGGGCACCTCCGGCATCTGGTCGCGTCGGCCATCGCCACCGACAACATCGACTCGCGGCAGTGGATGATCCCGGAGGCGCCCGATGTCCTGCTTGGACGCGTCCTCGAGATCATCGGCCCGCGCGCCACGCGCACCACCGCCCAGGCCATGGCGCAGCGCGAAGGCACGCTCGCAGAGGCCATGGGCGGCGACGTCTGGGTCGACTTCGTCTCCGACTGTGGCGATGACGTCACCGTCAGCGAGGTCGTGGCCCGGATGTTCGTCGCCGAATACGAGGTCGATGATCCCGACGCCCCCGTGCGCAAGGACGGCGGCGAGCGCTCTAAGCTCGTGCTCCCACGAGGCGACATCCTCTTCCTCGGCGGTGACCTCGCGTATCCCGTCGCCACCGTCCGCGAGATGACACGGCGGCTCGTCGAGCCGTGGAACAAGGTCCTCGAGGAGCACACCGAAGGCGGCCCGCGCGTCCTGCTCGCCGTTCCCGGCAACCACGACTGGTACGACGGGCTCGACGGCTTCTCGCGTCTCTGTCAGGCCCCGTGTGCATTCGAGGATCGCGCGCCGAGCTCGACCGACCCTGATCCGCTGCATCCCCAGCCCGAGGAGTACCCCGTGCTCGCGTGGGCCGAGGCGTTCGCGCGCGGTGACCAGGTGAAGAAGCCGACGGCGCTCGCGCTCGCGGGCTATCTCGCGGTGCAGCGGGCGAGCTACTTCCGCTTCCCGCTCGCGCCCGGGATCGATCTCTTCGGCGTCGATCGGCAGCTGAAGCAAGTCGATCCGCGACAGCGAGCCTACTTCGCGATCCCGGGCGCGGCCGCGCGTGTGGTGGTGCTCCCCGATCCCGCGCGGGCATGGGGCGAGAAGCGGACGCACGGCAACGCCACGCTGCAGTCGCTCGGCATCGTGATGGACAAGAGCCCGACGCTGCTCCTCGCTGGCGACATCCACCACTACGAGCGCTCGACGGAGGGTCGCAGCATCCATGTCGTCGCCGGCGGCGGCGGCGCATTCCTGCATGGTGCACGTATCGCGAAGGGCGGCGCGTACGCCGTGGACGCAGAATTCCCAGGCCCGCGCGCGTCCTGGCAGATGCTGAAGGAGCTGCCGCTCTTCTGCGCGCTGGGCCGTGCGGGCTGGCTGCTCCCTGCCGTCTTCGCGGTCGGCGACGCCGTCGCGCTCCTCGAGCACTTCGAGAGCGGTGCGCGTTCGAGCGCGGCCGTTGCGCTCGCAATCAGCCTCATCGTGGCGTTCGGCACCGCGCTGCTCGTGGGGTGGCGCCGTCATCGAGCGGCGCGCGTGGTGCCCTTTGCCACGGTCTTCGGTCTCGTCATCGGCGCCATTCCCGTGGCCATGGGCATCGGCGTCGACGCGCTCGCCATGCGCGTCATGGGTCACTGGGGATCCCCCGTCGCGTTCGCCGGCGCGCTGGCGCTTGCCACGATGGCGAGCAGCTTCCTCTTCGGCGTGATGCTGATGCTGGTGGCTCGGCTTGGGCTCAGCCATGGCCAGGCCTACGCCGCCATGGGATCGCCGGGCTACAAACACTTCGTGCGGCTTCGCGTCAGGGCCGGCGAGCAAGGTGGGTCACGCGTCGATGTGTGGGTGATCGGGATCGTCGATCCGATCGCACGCCCATCCCCGGTCCTGATCGATGCGTTCCGGTTCGACCCATTCGCAGGCTCGTGACGCGGGATTGACGCGGCGCCGCCCGGCCCGAGCGACGTCGGCATCCCGAGTGCTAGAGCAAGGGTATGGGCGCAGTGCAGTTCCGGATGCGCGGCTCGGGGTGGCGAGGCGCATGGCGCCACATGGGGATGCCGCTGCTCCTCGCCGGCACGGCGTGCGTGAGGCCGGCGACGGATGCGCGAGCCGACGGCAGCTGGTCGTACGTCGTCGATGCGCCGCCCGACGGCTCACGTACCGTGGTCGTCGAAGCGACCTTCGACAACGCGCGCACCGACACCATCGCGATCGCCCGTGAGTCTTCGGCGTTCGTCCGCGACGTGCAGTTGAAGACGGGGGGCGCCTGGCGCACGGTCGAGCGGCGCGGCACTCAGTGGGTCGAGCCCGCGTGCATGCGCCACTGCACCGTGCGTTATCGGATCGACCTCGGCGAGCTCGCGGCGGCGTGCGGCGACGAGGTGGACTGCGCGCGTCGCATCGGCGATTCGACGCTCTCACCGGCGCTCGCTTGGCTCGCGCATCCGTCGCCGAAGACCGACGTGCCGGTGACCGTGCGCGTGCGCGTCCCGGCCGGAGCCCAGTTCGCCTCGGGCATGCACGCCACCGACGAGTCGGGCACCGCGTTCGGCTTCCGTTCGTACGACCTCGACGAGGGGAGCTTCTCGGCGTTCGGGCCGATGCGCCACTATCGCGTCGACGTCTCGGGCAAGACGGGTCGCGACGCCGGCCGCGCGCGCGTCGACATCGAGGTGGTCGGCAACCAGAAGTACGGCATGAACGACGACGAGATCCGCGAATGGGTCGACGAGGCGTCGCAGGTGGTGACCCCGCTGTTCGGGCGCTTTCCGGTCGATCGCACCATGCTGTTCGTCGTCCCCGCGAAGGGGGAGGACGAGGTCGTGTTCGGCAAGGTTCTGTCGCTTGCAGGGGCGTCGGTGGTGCTCGTCGTCGGCGACAGGATGCAGGCGGCAGCGCGCCACCACGACTGGGTGCTCGTCCACGAGCTCTTCCACCTGGGGTTCCCGACCTTCCGCGGCGAGGGTCGCTGGCTCGGTGAGGGCCTCGCGACCTACTACGAGCCGATCCTTCGCGCTCGTGCGGGATGGACCTCCGAGCCCGAGGTCTACCGCCAGTTCGCCCGCAACATGCCGCGCGGGATCCCCGCGCGCGGCTCGTCCGGCGGCCTCGCGCAGCGCGACGACCTCGACTCGGTCTACTGGGGCGGCGCGCTGTTCTGCTTCGCAGCCGACGTCCGCATTCGCGAGGAGACGCGCGGCAAGCACTCACTCGATGACGTGATGCGCGCCGCGCTCGCACGAGGCGGTGATGCCACGAAGGTGTGGACGGTCGCCGAGGTAGTACGACTCGGCGACGAGGTGACGGGCACCACCGTCCTCAGCGCGATGTACGACCGCTACGCCGCGCGCGGCGAGCGCATCGACCTCGACGGCCTCTTCGCCTCGCTGGGCGTCGAGCGCGACGGCTCGGTGGTCGGCCTCGACGAGCGTCGTCCTCTCGCCTGGGTCCGCCGGCAGATCGTGGGCCGCGGCCACGCCAGCGTCGCCGC
>JAYTOQ010000849.1:0-7315 GCA_043747665.1 Polyangiaceae bacterium
TGTGCTGGTTCTCGAGCGCCGGTCCCACCGCGACCGGGTTCCAGAAGCCGGAGATCGCTGCGCCCGGGGCGCTGGTCATCTCCGCGTTGAGCCGCACCGCCAAGCCCGGCGTCGCCGGTAGCGTCTTCACGAATCCCTCGTGCCCTACCACCAAGCTGGGCCGCAACGACTCGCGCTGCCTCCAGATCGACGACACGCACGGGATCGCCGTCGGCACGTCGATGTCGTCGCCCGTTGTAGCTGGTGTCGTCGCGCTGCTGTTCCAGAAGGACCCGACGCTGACGCAGGACAAGGTGCTCGCGTTGCTCCAGGGCGGCGCGCATCGCTTCCGCAACGTCGTGCCCTTCGACGATCAGTCGGGACCGGGCGAGGTCGACGCGATGGGCGCGCTCGATGCGCTCGATCAGATGAAGAACCCGGCGCTGCAGCTGCCGGCGGCCGAGCAGAGCTGGATCACGCTCAGCTCCGGCTACGTTCCGGCAGACGGTTCGACGGCGGTGACGGCCATCGTCGAGCTCCGCACTAGCGACGCGAAGCACCGCGCGGACTTCTTCGACAAGAATCGCATCGCGCCGGTGCTGCTCGTGGACGGCGAGCCGTTCTCGCCGGCGCCCGAGCTCATTCGCCGCGGACCGGGCGTGTGGTTCTTCACCTGGAAGCCGCCGGCGGGGCTCGGCGGATCGCGGGCGACGTTCGGTGCGACCTTCGACGGCGAGCCCATCGTCGTGTCGCATACCGTGCCGGTGGCGGCAGACCAGTGGAATGCTGCGTATCCGAGCCACGCCGCCGGAAGTGCATGTAGTGTGCATGGAGTTGGCGGCGCGAGATCGAGGACTGCCACGGCTACGGCTACGGCTACGGCTACGGCCCTCGCGCTTGTCATCGCGTTCGGCGCGAGGCGTCGGCGTCGGCGTTCGGCGTGATGAGCGTTCGCGGTGCGAGCGGTGTTCGTGCTGGCTCTCGCGAGCATCGCTTCGGCGTGCTCGCGTCAGCATGCCCGCGCCCGGACAGGCCATCTTCGTGGCGCCGCACTCCGAGGGTCAGCGTTCTTCCGCGAGCGTGACCAGCCAGCCGTGCGGCTCCCACACCTCGTCGTCGGGGTCGAAGCGATACGACGGGTCGCCGGCGTTCATGCCGACGAGCAGGATGCGATCGACGCCGTCGAGATCGACGAGAGTCATCTGAGCCTCGACTGCGCGCTCGCGCGTCGGGATCGGGACGCGACCGAGCTCGCGGCCTGCGGCGTCCAGCTTCACGAAGGCCCAGCGGAAGAGCGCGTGCTCTTCCCAGGTGATCTCGACGCGGAGCCGTGCGCCCGGCGGCGCGCCGGCGCGATGCACCACGAGATAGCTGGCGCCGCTCGGGAACACCGGGGCGCGCGGCGCGACGCGCTTCGGTTGTGCCGGCCATGGCAGGTCCCAGTCGAGCGGGATGCGCGCGGCGCCGCCGAACGTGCGCGTCTCGATCGCGTGCAGGCCGTCGTCCGCCGAGCCCATGAACGCGCGCGCGATGGCGGTGTCGAGGAGGAGATCGTCGAGCGTCGACCCCGTCGAGAGCGCGCCCTTGAAGCTCACGCGAAGGACGTCGAACGCATCCGGCTCGTCGTGCCAGCGCTTCGTTCCGACCTCGGTCATCGTGGGCGACAGCGCCCACGACGCCATCACGATCGACCCGGGCGCGCGCCCGTAAGCCCAGTCGATGCGCCCCCAGAACAGCGCCGCCCCTTCGGTGAACAATCGCGAAAGCGCCGCGGGTTTCCCCGTCTCCCTCTCGACCGGGGCCATGGCCGTGGCCGAGCTCTCTTGTTCTCTTTCGTCGTCCGCCGACGTGCCCACTTCGCCCACGCGCGGATCGCACACCGCGCGCTCGGGTCGCGCCTGGAACGCCTGTACCGCCTCGACCGCGAGCCCGGCGGCGCATGGCACCATCAGCTGCGCGAGGTACGTCGTCTGCGCGCGTGCAATGCCCTCGGCGGTGGCGGGTGCGACGCGATAGAGGTCGGCGCGCGCGATCTCCCTCGCCACGAGCGCATCGAGCAGACATCCGCCGTGCACGCTCGCGTCGAGCACCGTGAACGCGCGCGCTCGATCGATCCGCGAGCGCACGTCACGGCCCGCCACGTAGGTCGCCCCTCGCTCGCGCGCGCCTTCGACGAGATACACGTGATACGCGAGATCGACCTCGTCGACGTCGGGTGAGCCGAGGCGGAGTGCGCCCGCGAGCGTTTCCCAGGCTCGCTCCGCCGACGTGAGCACGTCGAGCACGACACGTCCCGGCGTCGTCCCCGATGCATGTACACACATGGGTACGCGCGTCGAGCACGCCTTCGTCTCGCGGGCGAGCACCGGCCGCATCGCGTAACCGACGCGCGGGCCTGGCACGCCCGTATCCGGCGGCGCGACCGGGGGTGGCGGGTCGTCCTCGGCCCACGCCGGCGAGACGTGCGCGAGCGATCCGAGCATGCCGGCCACAGCGGCGACGACGATCGCTCTCGGGATCAGTGTCCGGACCAGGAGGCGCGTCACGACCCCCATCGTAAGCCGAATTGACACGTTGTTTCGCGGGCCTCTATAACCGTTGTTCGCGAGGAAAAATGGCCTCTTCCAGCTTCGACCCGACCGGTGCCGTGCGTTTTGATCTGAGAAGCGGCTCCGCGTCCGACTCGCGAGGCGAGCGCCTCGTGCTCGTTCCTAGCGCGGCCCTCGACCTCCTGAGCTCGGAGGCGCTCGGCAAGATCGGCGAGCACATCGGCCGTTCGTGCGGCGCGCGCGTCGCGGCGCAGCTCGGCGGTGACAGCGGCGTTCGCGCGGCGGAGGTCGACACCGTCATCTCGCATCTCGCCGGCGAGCTTGCCATCGCCGGCGTCGGCGCGGTGCACGTCGAACGCTGGGGGCGTGCGCTCCTCGTCGTCGTCTCGAACCCAAGCATCAACGACGACGCGTTCGTCGGCGCCGTCCTCGGCGCAGCGCTGTCCGCGGCGTCCGGACGCGAGGTGACAGCCGCTGCGCTCGGTCGCGAGGGCGGCGAGGCGCGTTACTTCCTGGGCTCGTCGGCGACGTCGGAGCGCGTTCGCGGCCTCGTCGGCGAGGGCAAGGGCTACGCGGAGATCGTCGCGTCTCTCCAGGGAGCAACGTCATGAGCGCTGGCGGATCGAAGGAGAAGCTCAGCAGGCTCCAGGAGCTGCTCGAGCGCGTGCAGCTGCGGGCCGCTGCAGCGCGCGCGCACGGCGCCTCGGAAGAGTCCCACGCTGCGGCGCAGACCTCGCCGCCCCCCGCGGCGTACAACGAGCGCGACGAAGAGATCTCGGCTGGACCGGCCGCGCCTGCGCAGGCGTCGGTATTTTCCGCCGGGGAGCCCTCGGTGTTTCCCGAGGCCGAGGTCGATTACGACGTCGACACCGACTCGGAGGTCGAGGTCTCGTCGGAGGTCGTCGAGATCGACATCGACGTCGACGAGCCGATGCTGCTCGAGAGCGGCGCGCAACCGGTGGCCCAGCAGACGATGCCGCCGGAGGAGCTCGAGGAAGAGGTCGACGAGCAGCCGATGGCGACGCAGCCGTCGGTGCGTCCGCACGCCGACGAGCCGCGCGAGGAAGAGGTCGCGCACGCGGCTCCGCCGGCCAACGAGATCGAGGAGCCGGCCCCGTCGTCCTCGCGCCGTCCCATCGCGGGCGAAGAAGCATCGGTCGGGGCCTACGAGCCCGAGAGCGCGCCGCGCCACACGCCGCCGCCGGAGTCGGGCAAGCAAGTGGCTGCCGCTCCCTCGAATCATCCGCCTTCACGCAAGCCGAGCGCGCCTCCGCCTTCCCTCGAAGGCCACACGCTCATCGGCGGCTGGCGCGAGCCTGGCCTCGGCCCGCCGCAGATCTCGCCGAGCGCCGGCGGCTCGACGGGCGTTCGTGCTCCGGGGCCCGGTCCCGCCGCAGGCCGCGGTCCGAGCGGTACCGAGCCGCCCGCGACGGTGGTAAAGGGGACGGGCGCGATGACCGCGCAGGCCTCGGGCACCCGTCTCACGGCGGACGTCACGCGTCCGGGGCTCGCATCGGGCGCACAGGTCGCCTCGTTCACGGGCGCGCCCGCGATCGACAAGCCCAAGACCCTCGGCGAGCTGCTCGACCTAACGCTCGGCCTCTAGCCGACTCTGTCCGCGTTTTCGCGTCTTCCCCGCAAATTCGGGTTCGACCGCTAGAGCCACTCGATGGGGGCGGAGCGCAGCCACGTGCGCTGCTTGCGCGTGAAGATGCGTGTAGACTGCACGATGGCGTCGAGCAGCGCTTCGTGCGCCAGCTTGCCTTGGAGATGCGCGTAGACCTCCCTGTAGCCGACCGAGCCCATCGCGCGCGTCTCGCCATGGCCGCGCTCGACGAGGTCGCGGACCTCGTCGATCCAGCCGTTCGCCAGCCAGGCTTCGGCGCGGCGGCGGATGCGCTCGGTGAGGAGCTCCGGCTTCGTCGAGATGCCGATCATCGCCGACGCCATGCGATGCGCACGGAAGCCGTGCTCGGCATGATGCTCGGACATGGTGCGCCCCGACAGCTCGTGCACCTCGAGCGCGCGGCTCACGCGGACGACGTCGTTCGGGTGAAGGCGCGCCGCCGATGCGGTGTCGACGCGCGCCAGCTCCTCGTGCAGCGCGGCGCGACCTCGCTCCTCGGTGATCGCTCGATGGCGCGCGCGGATCGCCGCGTCGGCGCGCGGCGCAGGCGCGAGGCCGATCACCAGCGCGCGTACCCAGAAGTACGTGCCGCCGCAAAGCACCGGCACCTTGCCACGCGCGCGGATGTCTTCGACGGCGCGTTCGGCCAGCGCGGCATAGGCCATCGCGTCGGCGTTCTCGCTCGGATCGAGGACGTCGATCAGATGATGCGGAGCTCGCGCTCGCTCTGCGGCGCTCGGCTTGCCGGAGCCGATGTCGAACCCGCGATAGATCTGCACGCTGTCGGCCGAGACGATCTCCCCGCCGACGCGCTCGCAGACGGCGATCGCGAGGTCGGTCTTGCCCGATGCCGTCGGCCCCACCACGCAGAGCAGACGCTTCGGGTCCTCGGCGACGAGCGAAGCGGCGCGCGCGACGCGGAGCTGCTCCTCCATCAGCGGCCGACCCTGCGCTCCAGCTCACCGAAGGGCATGCGCATCACGAGCGGCCGGCCGTGCGGGCAGTGCCCGCCGAAGTCGACCTCGTCGAGCGCACGGAGCAGCGCGGTGACCTCCTCGGGGGAGATGGCGTCACCCGCGCGCACGGAGCCGTGGCACGCCATCGTCGCGAGCACGAGATCGATGGCGCCACGAAATGGTCGTCCCGCGCTCCGTGACACCTCGGCGACGAGATCGCGAACGAGCCGCGTCGGATCGGCGCGTACGAGGAGGTCCGGCACACCGTGAACGGCCACCGCGCCGTCGCCTACCGCACGCACTTCGACCCCGAGGCGCGAGATCTCCTCGGCGTTCTCCTCGAGCAACGCCACCTCGCTGGGCGACAGCTCGACGAGCTCGGGCACGAGCATCCGCTGCATCGCGACGCCGCGCGCGGCATGGCTCCTGCGCAGGCGATCGAACGTGACGCGTTCGGCGGCGGCATGCTGGTCGAGCACGTAGAGCCCATCAAAGCCCTCGCACACGAGGAACATGCCGCGCACCTGGCCCACGTAGCGGAGCGAGCCGTAGGCGCCGGCCTCCATCGACGGCGTGAACGCAGGAGAGCCGGGAATTTCTGGGCTTTCGCGGCGGAACGGCCTGGATTCCGCGGCGCGGTCCGCAAGCATCGAGAACAGGTTTTCCTCGGGAAGCAGCGCGCGCTCCGGCGGATCCATCGAACGCACCGCGGCGATCGCTGCCTGCGCGTGGCCCTCGAGCGCGCGCAGCGTCGGCACTTGCGGGCGGAAGATTGGAGCCTGCGAATGCGCGCCCAGCGCGGGCAGACCGAACGCATGCGCGAGCGCGTCGTGGAGCTCGCGCGTGACCGCGTCGAAGAGCCCGCGCGCGTCGGAGAAGCGCACCTCGGCCTTCTGCGGGTGGACGTTGACGTCGACCACCTCGGGCGGAACGTCGATCCACACGACACCGAGCGGATAGCGCCCGGACTCGAGCACCGAGCCGTAGGCCTGCGCCACGGCTCGCACGAGCTGCCGATCGCGGACGGGACGACCGTTGACGAGGATCGACAGGCCGGTCGCGCCGGATCGAGCACGCTCCGGCGGCGCGAGCATGGCCTCGATGCGCACGGCACCTCGCTCCGAGCGACACTCGACGAGGCTCGCGCCGTCGCTGCTCATCACCGAGCGAGCGCGCTCGGCACGCGACGCGGCACGCAGGTGCTCGCGCACGGGGCGCCCGTCGCGCGTGAGCACGAACGTGACGTCGTAGCGCGCGAGCGCCATGCCGAGCAGCACGTCGCTCACGTGGGCGCTCTCGGTGGCGGTCGCCTTCAGGAACTTCCGACGGGCTGGTACGTTGAAGAAGAGATCGCGTACCTCGATGGTGGTGCCGACCGCGCCGCCGGTGGGAGCAACGGCTGGTGTGCCGGCGCCCTCGACGAGCACCTCGACGCCCTCGTTCGAGCCGCGAGGACGCGTGCGCAGCGCGAGCCGCGAGACCGATGCGATGCTCGGCAGCGCCTCGCCGCGAAAGCCGAACGTTCCGAGATCGGAGAGATCGGTGAAGCGGGAGATCTTGCTGGTCGCGTGGCGCTCGAGGCAAAGGAGCGCATCGTCGGGCGTCATTCCCTCGCCGTCGTCGCAGACGCGCACGAGCGTGGTGCCGCCATGCTCGACGTCGACCACGACCCGTGTCGCGCCGGCGTCGAGCGCGTTCTCCACGAGCTCCTTGACGACGCTCGACGGTCGCTCGACCACCTCGCCGGCGGCGATCTGGTTGGCGAGCTCACTAGCGAGCCGAAAAATTCGCCCCATCGAGGATCGCCGACCGCTCTCTCTCGCTACCCTTCGGAGACCGGCTTGCCCGCGGCCTCGAAGAACTCGCGCGAGCGCGGGCGCGTGAGCGCGAAGACGATGAGCGCGCTCGCGAGCGTGCGCAGCACGAGCCAGCCCGGCACCCCGTAGTGACGCATGCTCTGCATCATGGGCACGACCTGCTCGTATTGATCGGCGGGCAGCGTCTCACGCTGGTGGATGAGCGTGCGCTCCATCTCCCAGTCGAGCTCGGCGTTGCGGATGTCGGCGGTGAGGTAGTAGGCGAGGCCCACGACGGCGGCCTGCGCAATGACCACCTGCACGAGAGCGCCGCGCGTGTTGGTCTTGCCGGCGAGCGCGCGCGAGCCGAGCGCGAGGAGCGCCGCGCCGAGCACGAACGTCGCCGCT